>JBPCRG010000374.1:0-5071 GCA_050997095.1 Thermomicrobiales bacterium
GGGCACGGGACCCTCCCCTACGACGACGACGGCGACGATGCCGACGAGGACGGGGACGAGGACGAGGACGCCGACGACGGTGGCGCGACGCGCATCGTGCGGATCGGCGAGAGCAGGAGCGGCAGGGCGGCGGCGGCGATGCCGAGGGCGCCGAGGAGCAGGGTCGGGCGCAGGCCGAGCGTATTGCCGAGCAGTCCGCCGAGAAGGGCGCCGACCAGGCTGCCGCCCGTCGCCAGGACGTGGAAACTGCCGTTCATCCGGCCCTGCCACGGCTCGGGGGTGATCTCCTGCCGCAACGTGACTTCGGTGATCCCGTAGAGCGTCCAGCCGATGTCGGCGCCCTGCGACGCGAGCAGCCAGAGCGCCCCGAGCAGCGTCGCTCCGGTCGCGAGCGCGGGCAGACCCTGTCCGACTCCCGTCAGCAGCAGCGAGGCGATCAGCAGCGGCCCGACGCCGAATCGAGCGGTCATACGACCGCCGAGGAGCGAACCGGCCAGCGAGAAGAGCCCACCGGTCGCAAAGATCATGCCGAGCACGCCCGGCTCGAACCCAAGTTCCGTCGTCACGTAGAGCAGGAAGACCGCGCCGATTGCGTTTTGGGCGAGGCTCATGATGAACACAGTGCGCCCTAACGGTCGCAGAATCCCGTGCCCGACGATGAACCGAATTCCCTCGACGATCTCGCGCCGGATTGACCCGCCCCCGCCGTTCCAGTCCGGCCGCGCCTCGACCCCCTCGATCCGCGCCAGAATGAACGCCGACCAGATGAACGTCGCCGCGTCCACCGCGAGGGCTCCGGGACCGCTGACGACCTGCACAAGCCAGCCGGCGATCCCGAACCCAGTGGTCTCCGCCACCGTGGTGCCCGCCGCGAGCATCCGATTGGCCTCCGGCAGGTCGTTGCGGCCGACCACGGATGGGAGCATCGAGCGGTCCGCCACCTCGAAGCACGTGGACGCCACGCTCATGGCCGCGGCGACGACAAGCAGGTGGACGAAGGAGAGGGCGTCCAGCCACGCCGCCACGGGGACGGTCAGCAGCATGGCCGCGCGGAAGATGTCCGCCCCAATCATGATCGGTCGACGGCGAAGGCGGTCCACCCACGCCCCCGCGAAGAGGCCGACGGCGAACGCCGGCAGGGTCCCCGCGACGCTTAAAAGGCCGATCTGGAGCGGGGAGACGCGCAGGGACAGGATCGCAACGAAGCTCAACGCGATGTGCGTGATGTGCGTGCCGAACGCGGAGACGGTCGCCGCCGACCACAGGCGCGTGAAGTCCCGATTTGTCCAGATTCCGCGTCGCCGCAGCATCGCTCAACCTCCGTCCTGCCAATGGGGCAAGCGGATCTTTCCGGCGCCCAGGATACCCGCCCACGCGTCCACGCCCGGGTCCGTTCGGCGACGGGCATCGGATCATGACATCGACCAATGCGAGTTGGTATGCTCTCACACCGCGCGACAACGCGGCCCGCATGAATCGGAGGCGTCGATGGAGAGTCGTCAGCCCGTGCTCGAAGCGCGCGGCATCGTCAAGATGTTCGGACCGGTGCAGGCGCTGAAGGACGTCGACATGGCGGTCTATCCCGGCGAGATCCTGGCCCTGATCGGGGACAACGGAGCCGGCAAGTCGACCCTCGTCAACGTGCTCACCGGCGTGACCGGGCACGACGGCGGCGAGATCGTCTTCGAGGGCAGACCGGTCCACCTCGCCTCTCCCGCCGCCGCGCGGTCGCTGGGCATCGAGACGGTCTATCAGGACCTGGCAATCGCGCCGCACCTCGACTCGGTGGCGAACATCTACCTCGGCCGCGAGGAGACCCTGCCCGGCTTCCTCGGCGCGCTCGGATTCCTCGACCGCGGCAAGATGCGGGCGAAGACGGTCGAGCAGCTGACGCGGCTGCGGGTGCGCATCCCCGGTCTCGACCGGCGGATGGTCACGCTCTCGGGCGGGCAGCGGCAGGGGGTCGCGGTCGCGAGATCGGTGATGTGGGCGAGCAAGATCGTCTTCATGGACGAGCCGACCGCGGCGCTCGGTGTCGCGCAGTCGGGCATGGTGCTCGACCTGATGCGCGAGGTCCGCAATTCCGGGATCCCCGTCGTCTACATCAGCCACAACATGCCGCACGTCTTCGAGGTCGCGGACCGGATCGTCGTGCTGCGGCTCGGCGAGATCGTGGCGCACCTCGACCCTAAGACCAGCACGGTCGACGACGCCGTCGGCGCGATGACCGGATCGATCAGGCGCGCCGGCGTCGCGGAGGGAATCGCCTGAGATGAGCGCCTCGCAACCCTTGGCCGAGCCCACAGCCCCCCCGACGCGGCAGCCGCTCCTCAAACGGATCAACGTCAGCTGGTTCTACATCCTGCTGGTCTTCATCGCGCTCAATGTCTTCTTCAGCCTCTGGCACGGCCGCAAGTATTTCGACGAAACCAACTTCCGCAACATCTCGCTCAACGCCTCGCAGCTGATGCTGCTGGCGATCGGCGCGACCTTCGTGATCATCACCGGCGGCATCGACCTCTCGGTCAGTTCGGTGCTCGTCTTCTCGGCGGTCTTCGGCGCCAACACGATGGTGCGGCTCTCGGGCACCCACGCCGAGGTGCGGCAATATCAGCACCCGACGCAGAATGTCGGGATACCCGTCGGCCTCGCCGTCGCGGTGCTCTGCGGCCTGGCGTGGGGGCTCTTCAACGGCTTCGCGATCACCAAGCTGAAGCTGCCGCCCTTCATCGTCACACTCGGCTCCTTGGGCATGGCGCTCGGCCTGGCTCAGATCTACTCCGGCGGGTCGAGCGTGCCATACGTCCCGAGCGCCGTCCAGAAGGAGATCGGCTCCCGCCGCCTGCTCGGCGGTCATGTGCCCCTGCTGGTGCTGGTGGCGGCTGTCGTCGTGATCTGGGCCGCGATCGCCTTGCGCATGACCCGGTTCGGCCGCTACACCTTCGCCATCGGCTCCAACTCGGCGGCGGCGCGGCGGGCGGGCGTCAACGTCGACCGCCACCTGATCAAGGTCTACGCGATCAGCGGCCTGCTGGCGGGTCTGGCGGGCGCGATGGACATCGCCCGCTACGCCACGGCCTCGTCGGCGACCCACTCGGCGGACAATCTGAACGCGATCTCCGCGGTGGTGATCGGCGGCACCAGCCTCTTCGGCGGCCTCGGCTCGATCGTCGGCACCGTGATCGGCGCGTTCATCCCGGCGGTGCTCTACAACGGCCTGATCATCGGCGGGGTGGACTCGTTCTGGCAGCAGGTCGCGGTCGGCGCGATCCTGGTCGTCGCCGTCTACATCGACCAACGCCGGCGCAAGTCCGAGGAGCGGATGTAGCGTCGGTCGCGCCCGCCCGTTCCAGGGCGCGTTTGCGGGGCCATGGGATGTTTGCTACAGTGCGGCCTAGTGATCCTCGGCGAACGACGGACGAAGGGGCAGCGGCACGCAGCAGTGCACTGCCTTGACAAGGAGTGGACATGACGGACAAGAATCTCGCGTTGTATCAGATCACCCGCCGTGGTTTGATCAAGGTCGGCGCCATCGGCGCGGCCGGGATCGGTCTCGCGCGCGTCGGTTTCTCGAGCGATCCGGCGTCGGCCCAAGGCAAGAAATACAAGATCACGCTGATCCAAGGCGTGGCCGGCGACAACTTCTACATCTCGATGGCCTGCGGCGCGCAGAAAGCGGCTGATGACGGCGGCGCCGAACTGACCGTCCAAGGCCCCCAGAAATTCGACGCGACGCTCCAGACGCCGCTCCTCGCGGCGGTCATCCAGTCCAAGCCCGACGCGATCCTGATCGCGCCGAACGACCGCACCGCTATGATCGGCCCGATCCAGGACGCGATCGACGCCGGGATCGCGGTCTTCACGGTCGACACCAAGATCGAGTCCGACATCGCCCTCTCGAACATCGCCTCCGACAACGTCGAGGGCGGCAAGATGGCGGCGAAGGCCCTCGGCGATCTGCTCGGCGGCAAAGGCTCCGTCTTCGTGACCAACACGAAAGCCGGCATCTCGACCACCGACCAGCGCCAGCAGGGCTTCGAGGAGGGCATCAAGGCCTACCCGGAGATCAAATACCTCGGCTCCCAGTACAACAACGACGATCCGACCACCGCGGCGTCGCAGACCGCCGCGATCCTGCAGGCGAACCCGGATCTCGCCGGCATCTTCGGCACCAACCTCTTCGGGGCCGAGGGAGCCGCCACCGCGGTCCGCGAGGCCGGAAAGCAGGGCAAGATCAAGATCGTCGGCTTCGACGCCGGTCCCAAGCAGGTCCAGGACCTCAAGGACTCGGTCGTCGACGTCCTGATCGCCCAGCATCCGTACGACATCGGCAACACCGGCGTGAAGATGGCGATCGAGTACCTCACCACCAAAACCAAGCCGACGCAGAAGGTGGTCACCACCGGCTACATGATCGCGACCCGCGACAACGTCGCCGACCCACTCGTCGCGAAGTTCCTCTACGTGGCCGACTGCAGCGAGATCCCGGCCGACACCGGCACTCCGGCGGCGACGCCCGCCTCGTAGCGTCTTCACGTTCAACTCATGCAGCGACGGGCGGCCTTGCGGTCGCCCGTCGCCGTTCACGATCAGCTGCTTGGAGCGGTCCGGCCCCCGTGTGGCGTTCCACCGTGAACGACGAGATTCCTCCTGCGTCAGAATGACATGCGGAGCGGCCATGCCCGTCCAACATCCGAGGAGCGCAGGGTATCGTCTCCGTCCTCGTCACCCGCGGCGAGGCGTCGTCGCACAGCCCGCCCGGCTCCCGTGCGAATAGGCCGATCGGCGGCGGCATTTTCCCCATGACCTTGGTCATCGCGAGAATACCGGCGTACGTACGCGGGGTTTGTCCCGGACGGCGGCGGGCCGAATGTATGCACCGGAAGGCCCGATCTTGGTCAGGACTATGGGGTGTAGGGAAGCGATTGCCAGCCCGCCGCGTTGAGGGCATCATCAATCACGTTGGCGATGCGTTCGAGCGCACGCCCGCGGAGACGCCCCGGGGTCGTCGCCCCCCATCCCTTTGGATCTACCGTCGTCCGGCTCCTCCCCACGGGGCGGAAGCCGGCTT
>JBPCRG010000440.1:0-5412 GCA_050997095.1 Thermomicrobiales bacterium
GGGCGGAGGCGGGCTGCGACGGCTGGTCCGGCGCGGAAGTGCTGCCCGCGCTCATCCGGCTGGAGGACGACGTCGACTTCGGCGACGCCCCCTACCACGGACGCGGCGGACCGATTCCGGTCCATCGCGCGCCGCTGGAGAAATGGGGCGCGGTCGACAAGGCGCTGCGGACGGCCGCGCTCGACGAAGGCTATGGCTGGGCGGACGACTGCAACGCGCCGGGCAGCACGGGAGTCTCGCCCTTCCCGATCGACAGTCGCGACGGAGAGCGCGTCTCGACCAACGACGGCTACCTCGAACCCGCCCGCGGCCGCGCCAACCTGACGATCCGCGGCGACGTGACGGTCGACCGCGTCTGCATGCAGGACCAGACCGCGACCGGGCTGCACGGCCTCGGCCCGAATGGCTGGGAGGAGTTCCATGCGCGGGAGGTCATCGTCGCCTGCGGGACCGTCCACTCCCCGGGGATGCTGATCCGCTCCGGGATCGGTCCGGAGGCGATGGTCCGGGCGATCGGGGTGCAGCCGATCGCCGATCTGCCGGTGGGGCGCAACTTCATCGACCATTCGTCGATCTGGATCGGGATCGACTTAAAACCGGGAGCGCGCTGGACCGACGTGAGGGATCGCCACACCAACTGCTGCGTCCGGTACAGCTCCGGAATGGCCGGCGCGGGGCGGAACGACCTCTTCATGGCGTCGATGAACGTGGCCGGGTGGGACGAGGAGGGGCTCCGCAAAGGCGTGGTCGTCGCCGCGACCTACCAGACCTTCTCCCGCGGCGAGTTGCGCGTGGTCTCACGCGACGCCCGCGTCGATCCCGAGATCGACATCAACATGCTCTCGGACGAACGCGACCTCGTCCGCCTGCGCGAAGGGTACAAGCGCATCCACCGCATCCTCCGGCATCCCGCCTTCACCGCGATCGCGGAGCGCATCCGGGGCCGCGTCACCGGCGAGGACCTCGGCGAGATGCCGGACGACGACGCCATCGACCGGCTGCTCCTGGCGGAGGCGGAGGACACGCAGCACCCGGTCGGCAGCTGCCGGATGGGGCGGCCCGACGACCCGCGCTCCGTCGTCGACCCGGATTGCCGTGTGATCGGCGTCGAGGGACTGCGCGTGATCGACGCCTCGGTCATGCCCGAGCACGTCCGCGCCAACACCCACCTCACGACCGTGATGATCGCCGAGCACATGGCTGCGCGGATGAGGGCAGACTGACGGCACGGTCCTGCCCGGGCGCGCTCCTGCGCTCCCGCGCCGCCGCGGCGCCGAACAGGCGGAGCAGGCCGACGCCCGAGAAGATGCCTTCGAGCCGTCCGAATCGGACCCCTGCGGCCGCCGCGCCGCCGACGCCCGAGCCCGCGATCCGAATGGGCGGAACGTGGCGTGAGTCTGGAGAGTGGGAGACTGGTCCTGCGGTTTCACAAAAGCTTGACAAAGGCATTTACGAGTGGTATCACCATGTCAAGGCTTTTGCAACGCCGAACGAAAACGGCGGAGGCATCGAAAAACGGAATTGTGAATTCCGTAACGATGCACATGAAACAGAGCGGACGGTGGATTCCGTCTCAGCGCATGTCGCTGTGGAATCTCGGCGCCCACGACATGTGCCGATCCTCATCGAGCAGAGCCGGGAGGCCGCAGCGATGCCGAGCAACCGTATCGTCTGGGGAGTATGGCAAGTGGATAGGTCGGGCTCCGTGGTCCGCGGAGCGTGCTGACCAAGCGAACCGGCGCACACCATCGGCGTTGATCAGGGTTTCCCTTCGCAACGCACCCAACGATTGTCATCATGCGACCGCTTCCCTTGTTGAACAACGGACCGAATCACGAGACTGAATGAACGGGCCGCGTCTGGTGACGCGGCCCGTTTTTTTGTCGGTCTTCGTCAAGTCGGGAAGGCACCGACAAGATCTTTTGAGCCTCCATTTGAGAGGAGGATGGCTCCCAGAGGGTCATTCTGACGCAGGAAGAATCTCGTCGTCCTCGCGGCTGACATGACGGCGCGCCACGCAATGCTTTCAATGCTCTGTTCATGACGCCTCGCCAAATTCGGCGGGAAGCCGCGACCGCGTTGAGGGGTGGCTTGACAGGGCTTTTCAAGATCGGTAGATTGTTGCTCAACAACTGAATAGTTCAGCCTTATCATGAGAGGTGGAGGGGAACGGCCCTGTGAAGCCCGGCAGCCTGCGCGACGCGCAAGGTGCCAATTCCGGCAGAGCGATCTGCGAGATAAGGGATCGGCGTCCTTCGCCTACCCCCTGTTCCGCAGGGGGTCCTTTATTGCCCCCTGCATGACGTGACACGAGCGTTTCGGGTCATGGCCGTCGCCTCGGCGATGGCATGACGCCCGAGACGGGCGTGGGCAAGACTGACGGCGTCGGTGCGCAAGGAAAACGCGATGGATCACGACCACGAAGAGGATCGCCAAAATCTCGGTTCAGCCGCGACGGCCGCCCCGGCCCGCCCCGATCGGGAGTGGGTGAAGCGCGGCCATCCATGGCTGCATCTGGTGCCGCCGCTGCCCGCTCCGCCGGAGGACGGCGCGTTGCGGTCGATGGACCTCGGCCCGCTCGATCTCGAGCTGGGCGGCCATCTCTCCGCGGTGACGCTCGCCTTCCGCACGTGGGGTCGGCTCAACGCCGCCGGGGACAACGCGGTGCTCGTGCTGCACGCCCTCACCGGCGACAGCCGCGCCGCCGGCGAGGGGGGGTGGTGGGAGCCGCTGATCGGTCCGGGCCGGGCAATCGACACCGACCGCGCGTTCGTGCTCTGCGCGAACGTCGTCGGCGGCTGTCAGGGCAGCACGGGTCCGTCGTCGATCGATCCGCTGACGGGCAGGCCGTACGCGATGCGCTTCCCCCTGATCACGATCGGCGACATGGTCGCCGCCCAGCGGCGGCTGGTGGAGCGGCTCGGTATCACCCGGCTGGTCGCGATCGGCGGCTCGATCGGCGGCTTTCAGGCGCTGGAGTGGGCGACCCGCCATCCCGACATGGTTTCGGCCTCGGCGCCGATCGCCGCCAGCCCGGCGCTGGGGCCGCAGCAGATCGCGCTCAACGAGGCGGGGCGGCGCGCGGTGATGACCGATCCGAACTGGCGCGGCGGAGAGTACAACGACGAGGGCGTCTTCCCCGCGGAGGGTCTCGCGATCGCGCGGATGATCGCGATGGTCACGTTCCAGAGCCGGGAGAGCATGGACGCGCGATTCGCCCGCAAGCCCGCGACCCGCCCCAGCATCTACCCCGCGTTCGGCGGCACCTTCGACGTCGAGGGGTACATCCACTATCACGGCGCGTCGCTCGTGCGCCGGTTCGACGCCAACAGCCATCTCTACCTGACCCGGGCGATGGACCTCTACGACCTCGGGCGGGACGGCGGCGAGCCGATGTGGCTCGACAGGCTCGCCGCGCCGATGCTGCTTGTCGGCGTCCGCAGCGACTGGCTCTTTCCGCCGGACGACGTGCGGGCGTTGGGCGAACGGATCGCAGCCGCCGGACGCCCGGTCGAGTACGTCGAGATCGACTCGCCCGAGGGCCACGACGCGTTCCTGAAGGAATGGGACGCGCTGACCCGGGCGATCCGCCCGCTCGTCGACGCGGCGCTGCCGGACTCCGGCCCGCGATGAGGGTCCAGCGCTTCGGCTATGACCTTGCGCCGCCCCGCGGTCCCAAGGACGCGATGCGTCGTCCTACCCGGTAGCCCGGCCCGCCGGTCGCGGGCGCCGGGGACGCGGCGTCGGCGGAGGCGTGCGAAGATGAGGCGGCCGACGTCCAAAGAATGCCAGGAAGGGTGGCGACCCTTCGTTCCGGCCCGCAGGCGCGGGCAGGACGATTCGTATGGAAAAGAGGAGTGACCGTGTCCGACAGGCCATTGGGATTCGAGACGATGGCGCTGCACGCGGGACAGGTGGTCGATCCGACGACTAAGTCGCGCGCGGTGCCGATCTACCAGACGACGTCGTACGTCTTCGACAGCCCCGAGCACGCCGCGCGCCTGTTCGGTCTCCAGGAGTTCGGGAACATCTACACCAGGATCATGAATCCGACGACTGACGTGCTGGAGAAGCGGGTCGCCGCGCTCGAAGGAGGAGCGGTCGCGCTCGCGTTCGCCTCCGGCCAGGCGGCCGTGGTCGCGGCGATCCTGAACCTCGCCCAAGCGGGCGACGAGATCGTCTCGACGACGAGCCTCTACGGCGGCACGTACAACCTCTTCGCCTACACCCTGCCGAAAATGGGCATCAAGGTAAATTTCTGCGCCCCGAACGCCGATGCGATCGCCGCGGCAGTCACGCCGAAGACGAAGGCGGTCTACTCCGAGACGCTGGGCAATCCCGACCTCCTGACGCTAGACATAGAGGCGGTCGCGAAGGTCGCGCACGACAACGGCGTCCCGCTGATCATCGACAACACGATGCCCAGCCCCTATCTGGTCACTCCGCTCGCGCACGGCGCCGAAATCGTGATCCACTCGCTGACGAAGTTCATCGGCGGCCACGGCACGTCGATCGGCGGCCTCCTCGTCGACGGCGGAAAATTCGACTGGGGCGTCTCCGGCAAGTTCCCGGGGTTCAGCGAGCCCGACCCCAGCTACCACGGAATCGTTTTCAACGACGTCTTCACCCCGGCCAACTTCGGCGCGAACATCGCCTTCGCGATCCGGGCCCGCGTCCAGGTGCTGCGCGACACCGGCGCGGCCCTGAGCCCGTTCAACGCGTTCCTCCTGCTCCAGGGAGCCGAGACGCTGCCGCTGCGCATGGAGCGGCACAGCCAGAACGCATTGGCCGTCGCCCGCTTCCTGAACGAGCACCCGAAGGTCTCGTGGGTCAATTATCCCGGATTGCCGATGTCGCCCGCTTACGCGCAAGCGTCGAAATACCACCACCGTGGACTCTTCGGCGCGATCCTCGGATTCGGCGTCAAGGGTGGACTGGAGGCGGGCAAGAAGCTGATCGAATCGGTCGAGATCTTCTCGCATCTCGCGAACATCGGCGACGCCAAGTCGCTGGTGATCCACCCGGCGAGCACGACCCATTCGCAGCTGAGCCCCGACGAGCAGGCGACGACCGGGACCACTCCCGACTACGTGCGCCTCTCCGTCGGTCTGGAGACCGTCGCCGACCTGATCGCGGATCTGGAGCAGGCGCTGGCCAAGGTCTGACCCGGCGCCGGGCCCGGCGGCTCCCGGCGAAACGATGACGGCGGGATTCCTCGCGCCAAACGACGCCGGGGGAGGAAGCGCGCTCCACATGCCATTCTGACGAAGGAAGAATCCCGTCGTCATCCCCGGCAAGGGAGACGAGGGATGCACAGCGAAGGCGCCGCCGATCGGCAGCGCCTTCGCTGTCTGTTTCGGGTGTTCTCTGCAACCTCCCATGTTATCGCCCACGCCGACGACAATTCTCCCT
>JBPCRG010000481.1:0-8924 GCA_050997095.1 Thermomicrobiales bacterium
CAGCGCATCTGCTGGTTGACCGCCAGCTTCACCCCCGCCGCCCGCGCCGCGCCGACGATCGCACGGGCGTCGGAATAGTCGTCGGAGAGCGGTTTCTGGCAGAGCATGTGTTTGCCGGCCGCGGCCGCCCGAACGGCGACACCGGCCTGCGCCGAAGGGGTGATCGCGATGTCCACGATCTCGACCCGCGGGTCGGCGAGCAGATCGTCGAGCGACGAGGCGATCCGTCCGACGCCATGCGCGTCCGCCGTGCGCTCGGCGGTGGCGCGGACCTGGTCGAAGCAGGCGACGATGTTCAGCCCATGGGCGGTGTAGGCGGGCAAGTGGGCATGGTTGACGATGCCGCCGCAGCCGATCACGCCGATCCCGTAGTCGCGCTTCGGCGGCAACTCGATCGCATCACTGACCGCATAGGGACCAAGCTGGGCCATCTCTCGCCTCACCGTCTGATCATGGGGGAGCCGAGATCCCCGCATCGAAACGACGCGCGGGGTGGGCCGCGGCCGGAGGTGTCGCGGTCACCGGCCGTCGTCCTCCGCGAGACTGAACTCGCGCGCGATCGCGGCGTTCTGCTCGCCGACGCGGGGTGACCCCTGCGGCGACGTCAAGACCGCGCCGTCGAGTCGGATCGGGCAGCGGGTGGTGGTCAGCGTCGCGCCGTTGGACCGCGAGACGCTTTGGGTCATCGCGAGGCCCTTGTACGCCTCGTCCGCGAAGAGACGCGGCCACGTCAGGACATCGGCGCACCAGATGCCCGCGGGCTCGAGGATCGACAGCCAATGGCCGGTGCCCGCGGTACGGAGATGGGCGGCGAGATGGGCCTTGATCGCGTCGCGCTCGGTGAACCAGCCCGCGGCGTCGGTGAACGCGGCCAACGGGCTGCACTCCAGCAGCTCGGCCAGACGCGGGATCGGCGTCATCGCGATCGCGAGATGGCCGTCGGCAGTCGGGTAGATCCCGTAAGGGGCTGCCAGGTAGGCGTGGGCGTTGGCGACGGCTCCCCGCGCGGGGAGTTTCCCCCCGTCGTTGAGATGGGTGGTGATCACCTCGAACTGGAGGTCGAGTGCAGACTCCAGCAGGCTGGCTTCGACCCTGCCCCCCTCCCCGGTGATGCCCCGCCGGACCAGGCAGGCGAGGATGCCCTGGGTGAGATGCGCGCCGGCCAGGATGTCGGCGACGGCGAGCCCGAAGGGGACGGGACCCTGGCCGGCGTCGCCGCTGAGCCAGGCGAGCCCCGAAAGCGACTGCGCAAGCAGATCTTGCCCCGGCTTGTCGCGCCACGGTCCGCTCTCCCCGTACCCGGTCACGGAGGCGTAGATGAGCCGGGGGCTGATCGCGCGGACGGTCTCGTACCCCAGCCCGATCCGCTCGATCACGCCGGGCCGGAAGTTCTGGATCATCACGTCGGCGCGGGCGATCAGCCGCTTGACCCGGTCCAGTTCCTCAGGGTCCTTCAAATCGGCGGAATAGCTCTCCTTGTTGCGGTTGATCGAGTGGAAGAGCGTGCTGTCGCCGTCGAGCTCCAGGTTCGAGATGGAGAGGCGGCGGCCGAGCTCGCCGACGTCGGGCCGCTCGATCTTGATCACCCGAGCCCCGAGGTCGGCCAGGCGCAGCGCGCTCGACGGCCCCGCCAGGAACTGGCTGAAGTCGAGCACGACGAGCCCGGCAAGCGGGCGCCGCTCGGGAGCCAAGACCGGAGGCGGGGCGATGGCGGTCGGCTCACCCAAGAGGGCGGCTTTCCCGGTAGAGGCGGTCGACGGCGTCGAGCGCGGCGCGGGCCGGTGTGCCGTCGCGCAGAAAGTCGCGGACCACGTCGCCGGCCCGGTCCTGGAACGGGATGTAGCCGCTGTCCCGCAGGCGAAGCTGCGCGGCGTCGAGCGTTGGCAGGGTGTCGCGGAAAAAGCCGTTTGTCAGCCTGTCGAGACCGGGATCGAGCCAGGCCGCGCGGTGGCCGGGCTGCCCGCCATGGGTGGCGTAGAGCGAGGTCTGGCAGGCGGGGCCGGCGACGTAGGCGGCGTAGTCGAGCGCCGCGGCGAGCGCGTCTCCATGGCAACGGCTCGAGATCGCCAGCCCGGGTCCGCCGAGGACGGAGCGGAAGCGCGTTCCGTTCAATGTGACGATTCCGCCCCATCGGATGGGATGGTCCGCATACTCGGTGCGCCCGTAGTTGGAATAGCCGTACGCAAGGGGGCAATACGCCGGCCCGCCGCCATGGACGAGCGCCTCCCAGGTCCGGATCGGATTGCGGTCGATGTTCTCCAGACCGCAGAGCGAGACGAGCTCCCGAAGCAGTTCGAGGGCGGCGACCACCGCGTCGGCCCGGCCGATCGCCTCCGAAGATGCGAAGAGCTCGCCGTCGAGCGCCGACACCAGCATGTAGAGGTGCATCAGCGTGTCGACCGGCGCCGCGGGGACGGCGACGAGCCCGCGCCCGGCAAGCCCGAGCACGTCCTCCCACGTCTGCGGGACCTCCGCGCCGTGCCGGGAGAGGAGATCGGGACGCCATCCGCTGACCGGCGCGGCGGCGTCGACCGCCAACGCCCAGAGGTGCCCGGCCGAGACATAGCTCGCATGGGAGCACCCGACGGAGTTCGCGGCCTGGTCGGCGATGAACTCCGCGGGCAGATGACGGTCGAGCGGGACCAGCACGGAATGCTCCGCCGCGTGACCGGCGAACGGGTGGTCGATGATCAGCAGATCGAACGACTCGGCGAGCCGCTGGATCGGGAAGGCGCCGAAGTCCTTGAGCGAGCGTCTGCTCCACTCGATCTCCACATGCGGATGCGCGTCCATGAAGCGCTGGGCGGTCGCGGCCATCGGCGTGAAGCCGCGGCTGTGATTCCAGGTGATGCCCGTGAGCGCGACGTCGGCCGCCATCCGCCGGTTCTCCGATCCCTTGGCCAGGTCGCGGTGCGCGTCCGCGTGCGGTAGAGTGTTCGCGGGCGAATCATGCATTTGCGGGGGAGCGATGTCAAGCGACGCTGGGATGACCGGAATCTACCGCGCGCCGGCGCTTGACAAGGGGCTGGATGTGCTCGAATGCCTGGCTGAAGGCGGAGCCGCGATGACGCAGGCCCAGCTCGCCCGTGCGCTCGTCCGCGGACCCGGGGAGCTCTTCCGGATTCTGGCCGCGTTGGAGCGTCGCGCCTACATCGCACGCGATCCATCGTCGGGGGCGTACCGGCTGACGCTGCGCCTCTACGAACTCGGGCACGCCCATTCCCCGTTCGACGCGCTCCTGCGGGCGGCGGAGGGGCCGATGCGCCGTCTGACCAGGAGCGCCCGCGAGTCGTGCCACCTGAGCGTGATCCGGCGGGGCGCGCTGCTGGTCCTGCACGGCGAGGAGAGCCCGGCGCGGGTGCGGATCTCGGTCGAGATCGGCAGCACGATCGGGCTGCGCGACTCGGCGTCGGGGCGCGTGCTGCTGGCGCATCTGCCCGAATCGCGCCGTGGCGACGCCCTCACGTCCACCGTGGACGGCGAATGGACGGACGGGCGCCTGCCGCCGCGTCTGGCGGCGATCCGGGAGCGCGGCTACGACGAGGCGCGCGGCGAGACGGTGGAGGGGGTCAGCGACCTCTCCGTGCCGGTCGGAGCGGAGACGTCCCGGACCCAGGCCGCGCTCGCGATCATCGCCCTGCCGCGGGTCCACGAGGATTTCGTGCGGAGCGCGCTGCCCGCGCTGCGCGCGTGCGCCGCCGAGATCGGGGCGGCGGCGGGCATCATCGGGACGGATCAGCGAGAGGGGGGGGATGAGGGAGATGTCTGAGGAGCGCCATGTCGAGGACTACACCGTCGGCGCGGAGCGCACGACGGGGGGGCGGACCATCACCGAGACCGACGTCGTCCTCCATGCCGGCCAGACCGGCGATTTCTATCCGCACCACATGGACGCCGAGTGGTGCAAAACGCAGGAGTTCGGGCAGCGGGTCGCGCACGGCACGCTGATCTTCAGCGTCGCGGTGGGGATGACGGCGGGCGCGGTCAATCCGCTCGCCTTCTCCTACGGCTACGACCGCCTGCGATTCATCAAGCCCGTCTTCATCGGCGACACGATCACCTGCACCGTCGTCATCGCCGAAAAACGCGACCACAAACGTCCTGAGATGGGCCTTGTCGTCGAGCGCCTCGATGTGCGCAACCAGCGCGGGGAGACGGTGCTCGCCTGCGACTATCTGCTGCTGGTGAAACGGCGATGACGGAGGATGGGGTCGGAAAAAGCGCTCTCGCGGTGGCTGATCGCCAGCGATAGTGCACACGCATGCCGACAGGCGCCATCCTAACGTGAAAAAAAATTGTGCGTGAATTCGAGCCCTGTCGATGCTGCAATTAATGAAGACGACCGAACCCAAGCAGCAGTTCGCCAGCGACCGTTGGGCCAGGAGTCACGCCGCTCGCCGGGGCGCAGGGGCAGACCTCCGCTGTCCGCCCCTGCGGCACCGGTCCCCTCGCGCTCGCTCCGGGCAAACGGGAGTTCCGGGCCGCGCTTTTTTACGCGGTCGCCATCGGGCGGGGGACCAGGTCTTCGGAGAAGGCGAAGAGGACGGCCTGGGTGCGGTCGCGGACGCCGATCTTCTGGAAGAGGGCGGAGAGGTTGTTCTTGACGGTGCTTTCGGCGAGCGAGAGCTCGGTCGCGATCTGCTTGTTGTTGTTGCCTGCGGCGAGCAGGCGCAGCAGGGTGAGGTCGCGCTGGGTGAGCGCGCCGTCGCGCTGGTTGTCCTCCGGGGTGCGGGTGAGCATCCGATGGTACTCGCGCAGCAGGACCGGCGCCAGCGACGGGTCGATCGCCGAGCCGCCCGCGGCCGCCAGGCGCACCGCCCGGATCACCTCGTCCGACCGCGCGTTCTTGAGCAGGTAGCCTTTGGCCCCGGCGCGCACGGCCTGGATCGCGTAGTCGTCCTCTCAGAACATGGTGAGCACGATCACGCTCGTCCGCGGGCAGTGCCGGGTCACGGCCTCGGTCGCGCGGATGCCGTCGACGACCGGCATGTTGATGTCCATCAGGATCACCCGCGGGTCGAGCGCCTTCGCCAGGCGGATCGCCTCCTCGCCGTTGGCGGCCTCGCCGACGACGTCGATCTCGCCGGTCGCCTCCAGCAGCTGGCGCAGCCCTTCCCTGAACAGGTGGTGGTCGTCGGCGAGGAGGACGGTCAGCTTCTCGACGCCGTTCGGCGAAGGTTTGGCGCCGTTCTGGGCGGCTGCAGCTCCGGTTCCCGTCACGTGATCGTTCAACTAAACCACCTCCGGCCGTATCGCCGTGCTTGTGCCCGAAAGCCGGGCCGCGGTGCCCGACCCGACCGCGAGATTCATGTTCGACGCCCGCGCCGTCGCCGCCGCGGCAGTCATGGCAGCGGGATCCAGGCCCGCACCGCCGTTCCGTTGCCGGGGGCCGGACCGATGTCGATCCGTCCGCCCGTCTCCTCGGCGAGTTCGCGGATCTGCTCCAGACCGAAGTGCCCGGCCGGAGCGTCACCCTGGAATCCGACCCCGTCGTCCGTGACGGCGATCTCGACCGCCCCGTCCACCCGCCGGACTTCCAGGCGGACGCTTTCCGCCTTCGCATGCTTGCGCACGTTGTGCAGCGCCTCGCGCACGATGCCGATCATCGCCCGCTCGACCTCCGGCGCCAGCCGGACGCCGCTGACCTCCTTGAACTCGACCTCGAAGCCCGCGGCGGCCGGCTCCATCTCCGCCAGCAATTCGCGCAGCGGGCCGGTGATGCTCGGCGCGGGCGGCTGCGTCGAGCGGAGCTTGCCGATCGACTGCCGCATCCCGACCACCGCGCGGTCGATCAGATCGCGCGCCTGCCGCGCATCGGCGGAGATCGCCAGTTCGGCCCCCAGCGCGATCACGAGGCGGTCCAGCGTCAATCCCGCCAACGCGAGATCTTGGGTCGGACCATCGTGAAGCTCGCGGCTGATGCCTCTGCGGGCGGTCGTCAACTCCCTCTCATGATCTGCGCGCGACATCGAGATGTCCAAGCGCTGACGTAGCACGATGGTCTCGATCGCCTGGGACGCCACCGCGCCGATGGCGGCGACCGCCACCCGGTCCGACGCGGTGGCGGCCGGAATCGCGCCGCGCCGGGCCACCAGCAGCAGCCCGCCGAGCAGCGCGTCCGCGCTGACCAGCGGCGCGATCAGGATCTCGGGCCGGTCGTCGACGTGGTAGGGGGCGAGCACGCCATCGGCGGCCCTCGGCGCGTGCGAGGCGATCCAGCGCTGATGCAGCGACGCCGACGCGGCGTTGACGATCTCGACCGGGATGCCCGCCGGGTTCGCGTAGGCTGCGCTGAGCAGTCCCCGGTCGTCGTGGCGGAGCACCGCGGCGCCGCCGACCCCTCCGATCCGCAGGGCTTGCGCGCAGGCGGCGCGGTAGACGCCGGAGAGCGTGCGCTCCCGCGAGATCGCGGCGAGTCCGCCGGAGATCTGATCGGTGGCGCGGGCGGAGGGAGGGCTCGGCTTCGGCTCGGCCCCCGGCGCGTGCGTCCGCGCCACCGCCTCGTCCAGCGAAGCCGGTTTGGTTAGCGTGCGCATCGGCGGGCTCTCCACACGGCGGCCAGCCGGGAGTTCAGGCGGGGTTGCCGGAGGTGGTCGACGCAGCGTGGACGCCGGGCCGCGCCTGGGCCTGCATTGGGCATCGTCCGCTCGTCTCCTTCATCGACATCGACATCCGATCGGCGCCGGTCATGACGTCACGCGTCTGCCGCTGTCTGGCATGCTACGCATCGCGAAACCGGAAAAGAAGTTGGCGCCTCACCACTTTGGTCCCAAAGGCATATAGTCCGGTGCGGATCGGGCCCGCCGAACCGCGCCGAAAGTATCAACGGCTATACTCCCGTCGGCCCCCACGGGAGCCGACATCTGCGTCTCGATCCGAGCCGAGCCGACGCCGGGCGCGGCGGATGGGAATCGCGGTGACGCCGGAGGTCGTGGGAGGGAGGCCGGGTGAGCACGATCGAGATCACCTTCCTGGGCACCGGCACTTCCAACGGCATTCCGATGATCGGCTGCCATTGCCCCGTCTGCACCTCGGCCGATCCGCGCGACACGCGCTCGCGGACCTCCGCCGTCGTCCGCGTCGACGGCCGGACGATCTTGATCGACACTTCCACCGAGCTGCGCCTGCAGGCGCTGGCGAACGGGCTCGAGTCTGTCGACGCCGTGCTCTTCACCCATGCGCATGCCGACCATACCGGGGGGATCGACGACCTCCGCCGCTTCAACGAGCTGGGTCAGCGCCATCTGCAGGTCTACGCCGGCGCGGAGACGGCGGCGATCCTGACCGACCGCTTCTCCTACGCCTTCGTCGACGCCTTCCCTTTCTATGGCGGGAAACCGGACCTGCTCATGAACGTCGTCAACGGTCCCTTCGCCGTCGGCGGCGTGGCGGTGACGCCGATCCCGGTCTGGCACGGACGGACTCCGGTGATGGGCTACCGGTTCGGCGGATTCGCGTACGTCACCGACGCGAAGGTGGTTCCGCCCGAGTCGCGGGAGCTGCTGCGCGGTCTTGACGTGCTCGTGCTCAACGCGCTCCGCGACCGGCCGCACCCGACGCACCTGAGCATCGCCGACGCCGTGGCGATCATCGAGGAGCTCCGGCCGCGCGAGGCGTACCTCGTCCACCTCAGCCACGAGATCGGCCACGAGGCGGCGATGGCGCTGCTGCCCGCGCACGTCCACGTCGCCCACGACGGTTTGATCGTAACGGCGGCCCGCTGATGGGCACGGCGCAGGCGGCGGCGGGGGACGAGCCGTCGACGCTGGCGGACGACGTGCGCCAGGGCGGTTTCGCGCCGGGGGCCGAGGCCGCGCTCTGGGCGGTCGTGGTCATCTGGGCGTCGACCTGGATCGCCTTGAAGGACGCCTTCGCCTTCATCTCCCCGCTCGCCTTCGTGCTGCTCCGCTTTCTGCTGATGAACGTGCTCGCCTTCGCCGTCCTGCTCATCCGGCGCTCGCGCGGCGACACGGTCGCGCTCACGATCCGGCGCGCGGACCTGCCCGTCTTCCTCCTCGCGGGCGGAACTGGGTTCACGCTCTACCAACTCTGCGCGGTGCTCGGGCTGGACCGCTCGTCCGTCTTCACCCTCTCCCTGCTGGTGGCGATGGTCCCCCTCTTCACGATGCTGATCCTGGCCGTCCGCGGCGAGCCGATCCCGGCCTTCGGCTGGCTGGGGCTCGCGATCGCGATCGCCGGGGTGGCGATCTTCCTCGTGAACAAGCGGGAGGGGGGCGACACGCTCTCCGGGGCGCTGCTGAGTCTCGGGGCCGCGGTCTCGTTCGCGGTCTACGGGGTGGTCAGCCGCCCGCTGACCAAGCGCTACCCCTCGCCGACCTACGCCGCCTACACCCTGCTGATCGGCACCGTCCCGTTCGTCTTCATCGGCGGGCCGTCGCTGCTGCGGCAGGACTGGTCGGTCGTTCCGGCGCGGGTCTGGCTCGGCCTGATCTACCTGGTGATCTTCCCGGTCTACGTCGCGTACCAGCTCTGGAACTACGCGATCTCGCGGCGGGGGGCCGCAGCGGCGTCAAGCTACGGTTTGATCGTCCCGGTGCTGAGCGGAACGCTCTCGGCGGTGATCCTCCACGAGCGCTTCGGCCCCGCGAAGATCATCGGCGCTGCGATCACGTTGGCCGGCCTGCTTGTGCTCCGGATCAAACGCGATCCGGCGGGATGAGCGCGTCGCGTCCTCTCCCCGATGTCGCGCCGACGATGCTCTCCATCGGGAACAGGCGGGTGAGCGCTGCCCTCACGTTTTCCGTCATCCTGAGTACAGTGACTAGCGTCATTTGTTATGGTGGCGCCGATGTGGCGGGGAGAGGGGGCGGAACGGCCGCGTCGACCCCGAGGAGGAATGTCATCATGCCGGTCAGACAACACGTCGTGCGGTTGCGGCCCGAGGAGCGCGCGGAATTGCGGGC
>JBPCRG010000326.1:0-11183 GCA_050997095.1 Thermomicrobiales bacterium
GCTGCGCTCAACAATTCATTCCACCGACACGGGAGTTCGGAGCGCCGGGCTGAGAGGGTGGCGGACGAAGACGTGGGGGTCAGGGGTCAGGGATCGGGGCGACCGGCGAACGGTCGCCGAGGATCGATCGACGCTGGCCGAAGACCGTTGATCCCTAGTCGTTGTTCAGCACTGCCACCGACCGTCGAACCTGATCGGGGCAATGCCCGCGCAGGGAGTCTATTTCGCGCCGTCCCTCTCCGGCGCCGGTTTCCGACATGGGTGTTCGCCGCGATGCCGACGACGCGCCCGAGAGGGGTTTCTCGATGACATTCCACATTGACCGGGAACGCGGCGCATTTTCGCGGCGGCGGGTGCTGCATGGTGGAGCGGCGCTGCTGCTCGGCGTCGCGGGGAGCCGAGTGTCCGGGGCGTCTGTGGCGGCGGCCGACACGGTCTCGGGCACGATCGCGCTCGACTGGTATCCGAACGCCAACCATGCCGGGCTCTATCTGGTGAAGGAGCGCGGCTACTTCGCCGGCGCGGGCCTCGACCTCTCCCTCTACACGCCGTCCGATCCGACGACCGTGCTGCAGACCGTCGGGGCCGGGCGCGATCTTTTCGGGATCTCGTACCAGACGGACGTGCTGCTGGCGCGGGCGCAGGGCATCCCGGTCGTCTCGATCGCGGCGTTGGTCCAGCACCCGCTGCTGGCGCTGATGTCGTTGAAATCGAAGGGGATCGCACGGCCGAAGGACCTCGTCGGCAAGACGGTCGGCTATCCCGGCATCCCCAGCCAGCAGGCGTTTCTGGCCACGATGCTGGAGACGGACGGCGCCAAGCTTGATGATATCGAGTTGATCAACGTCGACTTCAATCTGATTCCTGCCGTCATCTCGGGGCGCGTCGACGCGGTGATGGGAGCCTACTGGACGCACGAGACGATCCTGGCGGAGCGGAAGGGCTACCCGGTCGACGTGATGCGCGTCGAGCGGTGGGGAGTGCCGGACTACTACGAACTCGTGCTCGTCGCGAGCGAGGAGAGCGTCGCGAAGAAGCCCGCCGTGATCGCCGCCGCCCTGGGCGCGATCCGGCACGGATACCGCGACGCGGCCGCCGATCCCGGCGCAGCCCTGGCGACGCTGGCCGCGGCATCGAAGGAGGTCGACTCCGAGGTCGAAAGGCAGGGCATCGCCCTGCTCATCCCGGAGTGGACCGATCCGGCCGGGAACTACGGGGCGCAAAGCGCCGACCGATGGACCGCCTACGGCGCGTGGATGAAGGCGCGCGGCCTGATCCCCGCCGATCTCCCGGTGGAGGCGGCGTACACCTCGGCACTGTTGCCGGGGGGCGCAGCGACCCCGACGGCGGCCGGCGGCCTCGCCACGCCGGCCTGACGAACAGCGGACACTAGCGATCTGATGCACGGTCTGCTAGGGTAAAAGCGCCGTTCGAGAGGTACGAACGTCCTGGCTGCGGGTCGTGTCGTCGATGCGACCGGCTGTATCGACGGAGGACGGGTCATGGGTGGAGTCATCAAAGAGTTTCGGACGTTCCTGCTGCGGGGGAACATCGTCGACCTGGCGGTCGCGGTCGTGATCGGGGCCGCGTTCGGCGCCGTCGTCGATTCGCTCGTCAAGGACATCATCACGCCGATCATCGGCGCGATCGGCGGGCAGCCCGACTTCTCTGCGTTGCACTTCACGATCAACAAGAGCCAGTTCAACTACGGCAGCTTCATCAACGCGCTGATCTCGTTCGTGCTCGTCGCGGCCGCGATCTTCTTCGTGGTCGTCAAGCCGATGACCGCGATGCTGGCGCGGATCAAGCGCGGCGAGGCCACGGACGAGACCGCGTCCGAGAATCTGCCGCCGACCTGGGAGTACCAGACGGCCGGATCGGGAACAGAGCTCAACAAGCTCGGCGGCGAAGGCTGGGAGGTCGCCGGCGTGTCGGCTGGACCGAACGGCGCCGCCTCGTATCTGCTGAAGCGGCCGCGGAGTTCCGTCAGGTAGGACGGAAACCCTCATCCCAACCCCTCTCCCTTGCACCGGGAGAGGGATTTTTATACATGCCGCGGTTGTGACGCTACCCTTTGGCCTCGAAGCCGCGGGAGGGCCAGCCGGTGGCGCCGTCCGGGAGCGGATCGCGCTGGGTCTCGATCATGACCTCGCCGGCGCCGTCGGTGGCGCGGATCTTCATCTTGTATTTCGTCCCCGCCTGGGCGTCGAACGGGAAAGCCCAGCGGACCCAGGTGAAGGGCGGATTCAGGGATGGCTCCAGCGTGGCGTCGGACCACGTCTTGCCGTCGTCGAGGCTGACCTCGACCCGCTTGACGTCGCGGTCGCCGGCGGAGGCGACGCCCGTCGCGACGGTCGGTCCGGCGTCGATCTTGCCGCCCTCGGGCTGTTCGATCCGGCCCCAGATCTGGTTGACCGCGGTGTCGCTCCAGCCGCGGCTTTGCCAATAGCCCATGACGTCGTTGTCGACGACCTCGAGCTTGTCCAGCCATTTGACGTTCTTCATGCCGTAGATGCCGGGCACGATCAGCCGGCAGGGGTAGCCGTGGTCGTCGCGCAGCGGCGCCCCGTTCATGGCGACGACGACGATCGTGTCCGGGTCCATCGCGCGCGCCAGCGGGATGGAGTCCTCGTAGTCGTCGGCGGCGTGCATCTTGATGTCGACCGCGCCCGCCTTGACGCCGGCCTCGTTGAGCAGATCCATCAACGGCAAGGCCGTCCACTCGGCGGTCCCGGCCAGATCGCCGTTGATCTCGTTCGAGATGCAACTGAGAGTCGTGATCTTCGAGGTCGTCGCCCGTTTGACCACGTCGTCGTAGGTGAGCGTCAACTCCTTTTCGACGAGCCCGGTGACCTTCAGGGTCCAGCCCTTGCCGTCGACCGAGGGGTCCGAGAGGTTCTTCGACACGTGGTAGAAGTCGTCGGTGGCGGTCAGGACCGGCGTGATCCTCTTGCCGGCATCGAGTTGCATGAAGAGCGCGAAGGGGTCGTCCTGCAGCGCGACGTCGGAATCCAGCTGCGCGACATCAACGGTCTGCGCCGCCGCCTGAGGGGTGGGCGTCGAGAGCGGGTGCCCTTGGCGGGCGCGCTGGGTCGCGACGATGTCCTGCGTCACTGGCTGCTTGACCGCGGCGTCGACTTTCACCTTGCGCGGGCTGAGCAGCCGCCAGGTCGCGCCGCCGACGGCGACCGCGGCGGCGATCGTGCCGCCGGCGAGCACGCCCTGACTGATCGCGGCGCGCCGGTTCAGCGTCTCCCCGCCGGCGCTGACCAGTTCCTCGCGCGGTCGGGAGAAGAACGCCCATGCGAGGCCGTAGAGCGCGAAGGTGACGGCGAGCTGCGTGATGATCGTGGCCGTGTAGCTGCTGCCGCTGGCGAAGGCGCCGAGGTGCGCGATCGGCAGGACCACGACGAGCGTGAAGAGGAGGAGCGCCGCGGCGACGGTCAGCCCCGCGAGCGTCCGACCCGCGCCCCCGCGCCCGAATTTCCGGCTGAGCCAGCCCGCGACGAGGCCTCCGCGGAACCCGACCGAGACGATGAAGATGAGCACGACAAGAAAGAGCGTCTTCTTGGCGCTGCTGCCGTAGTTCTCGGTCGCGGCCCCGAAGACGGAGAGCGGGGTCAAGCGGGAGACGGCGGCGACGATGAACTCAGGGAACGCCTGGACCACGCCGTTGTGCGACCAGTTCAGGCGCCAGATCAACTGCACGGCCAGCATGATCAGCGTGGCGAGCGCCCCGGCCTGCCCGACATGGGCCGCCGCCGCTCGGGAATCGGCCGCCGGAGCGGGGGGTCTGGGTGCAAAATCGTGGTCAACCATGAGATGTCCCTTCGTCGTGGATCGAAACGTGGCCCGTGGTTCGGGGCGGGGTGGCGTCGGGGAGTTCGGAGAAGGCTCGCGGACTGCCCGCGGTCACAGTGTCAGCTAAGCGCCCGGGCGTTACGCGGGCCTTGCAGACTCTTACGAACATCTTACGCGGGATGGATCAGTGTGGATTGTCGCGGACGAGACGCGCTAGAGGGGCTGGAAGCAGTCTGGGTGTTGATTTCCCCCATGCAGGTGGGGTCCTGGGCAGTGGAGCCAGTTACCACCTACTCGCAGCTTAGCTTCGATCATGATTCTTGAACCCGTAGGGTTTTACATTCTTGACAAGCTTAACTAGCAAATGTACCGTTCAGATTCGAGGCTGGGCACTGCTTAGCGGTCCCCAGCCTTGACTTTCGTCCGTCTCCTGATTTGGCACTATACAGAACGTCTTCCGTGACGAGGAGTGCCGCTGGCACTCAGTAGGAGTCGGCTGTGCTGCGCATTTGGAGTTGGAACGTCAACAAGCGGAATATCTGGGATCGGCTCGTCGCCAGCGAGGTTGATGTTGCGCTGCTGCAGGAGGCACCGACGCCTTTCGATGGCTGGGCATCTAGGGTGGTGCCATCTTCCGCTAGCGAGTGGGGAACCGCGGGTGGGCGGGTGCGACGCTGGCGCTCCGCGATCGTAGCCGTTTCCCCGACGGCGGTCATGGAGCCGCGTCCACTGACGTCCCTCGATGAGGAAGATCCCGGAGCTCTCGCAGTTAGTCGTCGAGGCTCTCTCGCTGTCGCGGACGTCACCATCAGGGGCGAGACGATTACTCTCGTGTCGATGTACGCCGCATGGGAAGATCCTGTGAAAGGTCACCTGCCAATGGAGAAGTACGCCGATGCGTCGGCGCATCGATTGCTATCGGACCTGTCGCGCATCGTGACTCACCAACATAGACACCGAATCATTGCCGCCGGTGACCTGAACGTTTTGAACCGGTACGGCGAGCATCGCAACCCGTATTGGGCTGCGCGGTATGCGACGGTGTTCGACCGCGCCGAGGCCATGGGGCTACGATTCGTCGGTCCACAGGCGCCTCACGGCCGACAAGCGAGCCCGCGTCCGGACGAGCTGCCTGAAGGCTCGCTGGATGTCCCGACTTATCACACGCGCGGGCAGGGGCCGATGGGTGCCACGCGGCAGATAGACTTCGTCTTCGCTTCCCATGCGCTGACAGATCGGCTGGTCGTTCGCGCGCTCAATGCCGACAGCGAGGAATGGGGGCCGAGCGACCATTGCCGCGTCGCAATCGAGCTCCAACCGTGATCCAAGCAGTGGAGATCAATCAGACTAGAAGTGATGATCCCAAGCTATGAAGTCGGTCTCGTCCTCGATAGTATCAGGGCAATTCATTTGTCTACAACAAATATTAGGCACTCCGTGTCGGATTCGGTGAAAAGATGATTTGCTGTTTTTCCGGGCCACTTCAATTTTAATCCCTACTTCGAGCAATACAGTTGACTCGAGTTTGACCATAGTCACCTAATTGAAGCCGCGTCTGCACTATCGGATGAATCCGATGACCAGGTAGACGATCAGCCAGTGCGCGGCGGCGGCGGACCACCAGCCCCCCGGCCAGCGGTAGAGGGCGCGCGAGGCCATCGCGACGACGGCGCCGAGCACGAGCCCGGCGAGCAGCGCGAAGACGGGCGAGGCGGTGTAGGAGTCGAGCGCGGCGAGCAGCGCGTCGCGCAGGCCCCACGAGGCCGCGAAGAGGATCGTCGCGAAACTTAGGCCTTCGCCGGGATCGCGGTACGAGCGGCGGACGACCCCGAAGTGGATGAACTGGAATGCGGCGACGTCGGCCAGCCCGAACAGCATGAGCTTGGCCGACGCCCCGGCCGGTCCCGCGACCAACCGCGTGGCCGCGAGCATGAGCGGCAGGCCGACCAACACGAAGCGGATCTGGACCGCCAGGCGCGGCCGCTCGACGGCGGGTTGCGCGAACGCCGCCCGCGGCGTGGGCGCCGCCGCCGCGGGCAGGGGCGGCTGGCGCAGATAGAGCAGGGCCAGGACCGCCGCCAAGGCCGGAGCGGCGGCGCGCGCGAGCCACCAGGAGGCGGGGGTGTCGCCGGGCGATCCGGAGGGGGCCGCGGTGAGCAGGAGCAGGATCGGCCAGACGCCCTGATGGACCAGCGTCAGGTTCAGCCAGCGGTAGACGCGCTTGAACGCCGAGAGCTTCGGGCTGAGCACGAGATGCCCGCCGGGAGTCGTCATCGCGGTCTGCGCGCCGCGGGGAACGGGTCGGTCGCGTCGCCGTCGGTCCATGGTCGTGCGGCGCCCCCCTCCTACGTCCGGCCCCGTTCCGCCGCGCCCAGATCGGAGACGGAGCGTCGAACGATGGGCATGGTCGGCAATCCTGCCATATTCCGCAGGTCGGCGGCGGGCGGAAAGAGAGCGGGCAATTCGCAATGGCCGCGTCCCCGCGTCACAATGGGAGCTTGCTCCGACGGCCCCCGTGCAGGGCCGGTTCAGATCATGCAGGGTGGCGGGGATCATCCCCGGACGGCGGGAGGGCGCATGTCCAATGGCGAAGGCCTCGCGATCGAGGCGGTCCAGCTGGAGCGGAGTTTCGGATCCTTCATGGCCGTCGACCATATCGACCTTGCCGTCAGAAAGGGTGAGATCTACGGGTTTCTCGGCCCGAACGGGGCGGGCAAATCGACCACCTGCCGCATGTTCTGCACGCTGACCCGGCCGACCGGCGGCAGGGCGACGGTGGCGGGGTTCGACGTCGCCGAGCAGCCGGACAAGGTCCGCCTGCGAATCGGCGCGGCGCTCCAATCGTCGGCGCTGGACAATCAGCAGACGGGGGCCGAGCTGCTTCGTCAGCAAGGACGCTACTACGGCCTGAACAAGGTCGAGGTGAACGCCCGGCTCGAGGAACTGCGGGGGCTGATCGACATCGGCGACGCGCTCGACCAGCGGATCAAGAGCTACTCCGGCGGCATGAAGCGGCGGATCGACCTTGCGGCCGCCTTGATCCACAACCCGGAGGTGCTCTTCCTCGACGAGCCGACGACCGGACTCGACCCGCTCTCCCGCTCGAAGGTCTGGGAGGAGGTGCGCCGACTCAACCGCGACCTCGGCATGACCATCTTCCTGACCACCCAGTATCTGGAGGAGGCCGACGAACTCGCCGACCGCGTGGCGATCATCGACCAGGGCAAGATCGTCGCGCAGGGGACGCCTGCGGACCTGAAGCGGTCGATCGGCTCCGATCTCGTGCTGGTCCAGGTCGACGACACCGAGAAGGCGAGGGTCGCCGTGGCGGCGGTGCGGGGGGTCGATTCCGTCGAGATCCGAGGCGACGAGGTCGTCGCCGGGACGGCGCACGGCGGCGAGCTGGTCTCGCCGATCGCCGTCGCGCTCGCCGGGGCGGGCGTGCGGGTCCGCACGTTGACCATGCGCGAGCCTTCGCTGGACGACGTCTTCCTGACGCTGACCGGGCACCACCTGATGGAGGAGAAACAATGATGGCAAGCACCGCCGCCGAAACGCCGCCGAACCGATCCACCGGCGTCGCGCAGGCGCGTTCGTCCAGTTTTTTCGCCGACCTGTGGTCCGTCGCCATCCGCGCGCTGCGGGCGCTGCCGCGCGAGCCGGAGGTTATCATCCCTTCGTTGATCATTCCGCTCTTCTTTTTCGCGGTGAACATCGGCACGCTCAAGGACTTCGCGCAGAAGGGCATCCCCGGGCTGGATTTCAAGGCGTTTCAGCTGCCGACCGCGATCGTCTTCGCGGTGACCGGCGTCTCGCGCGCGGCGGCGCTGGTCACCGACATCCAGTCGGGGTACTTCGACCGGATGCTGATGACGCCGATGCGGCGGCTCTCGCTGCTGCTCGGGTTGATGGCCGCGGATCTGGCGCTGGTGATGTCGCTGACGTTGCCGGTGCTGGTGCTGGGCTTCATCGTCGGCGTGCGGTTCGAGACGGGCATTCTCGGCATGCTGCTCTTCCTCGCGATGGCCGGTCTCTGGGGCCTGGTCTTCACGGGATTCCCATATGCGATCGCGCTCAAGACCGGCTCGCCGGGAGCGGTCGGAGCGAGCTTCCTCCTCTTCTTCCCATTCGCCTTCCTGACCACCGCGACATTGCCGCTGGAGGCGCTGACCGGATGGCTCAAGACGATCGCGCGCTTCAACCCGATGACCTACCTGCTGGCGGCGCTGCGATCGCTGCTCTACGGCGGCTGGCAGCCGCGGACGCTGCTGGAAGGCCTGCTCGCGATCACGGTCGTCGGGTCCATCAGCATCTCGCTCGCCCTTGGCGCACTTCGCGGCCGCGTCGCCCGGGGCTAGCGCGTGTCTTCAAGGGGCTTGCCTGGGCTCCTCATGTGGGCGATATGCCCTGCCGCGCGAAGTTGAAATCGCCCAGAGGGCACCCAGCCCAGTCATGATGCGTCGGTTGATATCGACTATCGCCGATCGTCATGGTTCAGATCCTGGCGGCAGCTGCCACTTTGACGACACGCTGGCAAATTGCGCCGATCGTTGCGCCGGTGGGGGCATTTGCTTCAATCGCGGCCATTTGAAACAGGGTCGGCTTTCGCTTCGACGGACGCGACGACGAATCCAATGAGATGCGGGAGCAGGTCGGGGGTGACCATGAAACGCTACGAGCTGTACAGTTTTTGGCTGGAGACGTGCGGCGACGACCTGACGCCCAGACCGGCGCTCGACGCGTCGGTCGACGTCGATGTCGCGATCCTGGGCGCGGGATTCACCGGTCTCTGGACAGCCTACCATCTGCTGAAGCGGCAACCGTCGCTGAAGGTCGCGGTGCTGGAGGCGGAGATCGCAGGATTCGGCGCCTCCGGCCGGAACGGCGGCTGGTGCTTCTCCGGTTTTCCCGTATCGCCAAGCACCTTGGCGCGAAAGTACGGCGTCGACACCGCCCGTGCGGTCACTCGGGCCATGGTCGACTCGGTCGACGACGTCGGCCGGGTCTGCGCCGCCGAGGGGATCGACGCCCACTACGAGAAAGGCGGGGAGCTCGAGATCGCCCGCGCCGCGTACGACCTGCCGAAGCTGCAGGAGATGCACGACGAGTTCCGCGCGATCGGGCTGGAGGGCCACTGCGAGCTCCTCGACGAGCGGCAGACCGCCGAGCGGGTGCGCGTGGCCGACGCCGTCGGCTCCTTCTGGAACAAGGCGGGAGCGGCCGTGCACCCGGCCAAGCTCGTGCGGGGTCTGGCACGCGCGGTCGAGCGGCATGGCGGCGTGATTCACGAGCAGACGCGCGTCACCGACTACGAGACCGGCGCCGCCCCCCGCTTCATCACCGACCGCGGCGACGTGCGGGCGCGGACCGTCGTGCTGGCGGGCGAGGCGTATCTCTCGCAGCTCTCGAAGCAGCGCAGCCAGATCATCCCGATGACGTCGCACATCGTCGTGACCGAGCCGTTGACCGCCGGGCAGTGGGCGCAGATCGGCTGGGACCGGCGGGAGGTCGTCGGTGGGTTCGGCTCGCAGGGCGGCTACCTGAACCACACGGCCGACGGCCGGATCGCGTTCGGGGCCTATTGGGCGCAGTACCCGTACCGGTCGAAAATCACCGACGCGATCGACCGGAGCGAGGAGATCTTCGAGCACGCCCGCCGCGCGGCGCGGACGTGGTTCCCGGCGCTCGAAGGCGTCCGCTTCACCCATGCCTGGGGAGGCGTCTTCGGCGTCCCGCGCGACCACATGCCGGTGATGGCCTACGATCCCCGGTCGGGCCTGGCGGTGGGACGGGGCTACGTCGGCGAGGGCGTGGCGACGGCCAATCTGTCGGGCCGGACCCTGGCCGATCTGATCACGGGCGCGGACACCGACCTTGTCCGTTTGCCAATGACATCGCACCAAACCAAATCATGGGAGCCCGAGCCGCTGCGGTGGCTGGGCGTCAAGTACGTGATGCGCAGCCGCCGCAGCCTGATGGCCGACGTCGAGCGGACGGGCGCCTACCCGAAGAAGCCGACGCTGGCGCAGCGGCTGTGGGATTTCTAGGCGGGCGGTTGAGCAGTTGCCCTAGGTTGAAAACGCCCAAAGGGCACCCGGCTCAACCTACAAAACCTCTCCGAGGTTAACACGGGTTTGCGGAGGGCGCGCGTCGTCGTCGTAGGGGAGGGTCCCGTGCCCTCCCATGCCCCGCAGGGCATGACCTCGTTCATCCCGTCCAATGCGTCGATGATGCGGGGTCGGCTCCCCCGAACGAGACGTCGCCCTTCGGGCATGGGAGGGCACGGGACCCTCCCCTACGACGATCCGGCGCTCCCGCGGCGGCGGGTTTGCGCGCGTCGGATCGCCTATCTCTTATGTCTTATCTCTCGTCTCTCGTCTCCCGTGCCGCTCACCCGATCGCAAGCAGCATCGGGGTCTGGAGGTGGCGTTTGACGACGAGCAGGAATTTTGCGGCTTCGGCGCCGTCGGAGACGCGGTGGTCGCAGGAGAGGGTGATCTTCATGCGGTGGCCGACGGCGATCTGGCCGTCCTTGACGACCGGGGTTTCGGAGATCGAGCCGATCGCGAGGATCGCCGCCTGGGGCGGGTTGATGATCGCGATGAACTCCTCGACATCGTACATGCCGAGGTTGCTGATCGTGAAGGTGCCGCCCTGGAATTCGCCCGGCTGGAGACCGCCGTTGCGGGCGCGGCCGATCAGATCCTTGGCGGTGCGGGCGATCGTGCCCAGGCTCTTCTGGTCCGCGTCGGGGATGAACGGGGCGATCAGGCCGCCCTCGATCGCGACGGCGATGTTGACGTCGATGTTGGGATGGTCGTAGAGCGTGTCGCCTTCGAGCGTGGTGTTCAGGTTGGGGAACTCGCGCAGCGCCATCGCCGCGGCTTTGACGATCATGTCGTTGTAGGAGATCTTCGCGGCGTCGTCGGTGAGCTGGGCGTTGACCTGCTCGCGGAACGCCATCGCCGCGTCCATGTCCACGTCGGACGTGACGTAGAAGTGGGGGATCTGCTGCTTCGCCTCGGTCATGCGCTTGCCGGTGGTCCGGCGGATCCGGCTCATCTCGCGGGCGACGGCACCGGGGCGTCCGGCCGGAGCCGGAACCGGGGCCGGAGATGGCGTGACGGGGACAGGGACGACCGCAGCGGGCGGGGTGGCGACCGGAGTCGGCGCAGCGGCGGCGGCAGGAGCCGCGGGCGCCTGTTTGGCGCCGGTCAGATAAGGCGCGAGGTCGTCCTTGACGATCCGGCCGCCTGGGCCGGTGCCGGGGATCCCGCCGAGTTCGATCCCATGCTCGGCCGCGAGGCGCTTGACCAGCGGGGAGGCGCGCAGCCGGTCGCCGGGGGCGCGCTCGACCGAAACGGGAGCGGCCTCGGCGCGGT
>JBPCRG010000576.1:0-5216 GCA_050997095.1 Thermomicrobiales bacterium
CCACCGGGGACAGGGCGCTCCCGGTGGAGGGCTTGAGGCGACCTTTCGGGGCAGGGGCCCCTCCCCCCCCCCCGACCAGCGCGGCGCTCTCGAGGATGCGGTCGGCGACGACCTCCGCCTCCGCCCCGTCGGCGTCGGGCAGGATCACCAAGAACTCGTCGCCCCCGTAGCGGCCGACATGGTCCGAGGCGCGGGTCGCGGAGCAGAGCGAGAGGGCGGTGGCGCGGAGCACGCGGTCGCCGACGAGGTGGCCGTGGAGGTCGTTGACCTCCTTGAACCTGTTCAGGTCGATCATCAGCACCGCGACCCGCCTGCCGCCGCGGACCGCGCGGGCGATCTCCTGGTCGAGCCGCTCCTGGACCGCCCGGTGGTTGAGCAGCCCGGTCAACCCGTCGGTGTGGGCGCGCCGCTCGAGCGTCTCGTGCAGGCGCGCGCGCTCGATCGCCAGCGCCGCCTGGTTCGCCAGATCGAGCCCAAGCCGGATCGACGCCGAGGTGAACGCGCGGGGGGTGCGCGAATAGAAGCTGAGCACTCCCACGCTCTCCCGGCCGGCGATGATCGGGATGGCGAGGGCGCTCGCGGTGCCGTCGCCGAGAAAGAGCGTCTCCAGCTCCGGCTCCGTCAGGAACGGGGACGCGGCGTCGAACATGAGCGGCTCCTGCGTCTCCAGCACGCGGCGCGTGACCGGCCAGTCCTCGATCGCGAGCCGCGAGCCCACGTTGGATTCGCCGAGCCAGGACGGGACCCGCGCGTCGCCCGCCAGCTCGAGCTCCCGCTCGCGCGGATGCCAGAGCTCGACCTGGCAGTCCTCGACGCCGGCGACGGCGAGGCCGGAGCGGGCGACCTCCCGCAGCACGTCCTCGAGCCGCAGGCTGCCGCTGATCGCCCGGCTGATCCGGAGCATGGCCGTCTGCTCGTCGGCATGGCGGCGCGTCTCCTCGATCAGCCGGGAGCGCTCGATCGCCAGCGCGGCCTGCCCCGCCAGCTCCTGGCCGAGCCGGACGGAGATCGCGTCGAACGCGCCGGCGCGCAGCGAGTACAGATTCAGCAGCCCGACGCAGACGTCGTCGACGACGAGCGGCAGGGCGAGCGCGCTCTCGGTCCCGTCCTCGTCGAACAGGACCGCCCGCTCCCCGGCCGTGAGGAGCGGCGAATCGCGTCCGAAGACCAGGGGGGTCCCGGCCTCGATCACCTTGCGCGAGATCGGCCAGTCGCCGACCGGGAAGACCGACCCGACGTTCTGCTTGGGGTCGATCCATTCCGGCGCGTACGCCTGGCCCAGGAGTTCGAGCTCGCCGCGCTCCCGGTGGAACAGCTCGATCTCGCAGCCCTCCGTGCCGGCGACGCCGACGCTGGCGCGGGCGATCTCCTGCAGCACATCGCCGAGTTCGAACCCGGAGCTGACCGCCCGGCTCACGCGAAGCATCGCCGTCTGCTCCTCCGCATAGCGCCGCGTCTCCTCGAGCAGCCGTCCGTTCTGGATCGCCAGCGCGGTCCGCGCCGCCACCTCCCGGCCGAGCGGGACGGCCTCGCGGGTGAACGCCCGCAACGCCCGCGACCGCAGCGTGATCACGCCGACGCATTCGTCGAGGACCCAGATCGGGCAGAGCAGGAGACTGCCGATCCCTTCCCCGACCAGCAGCGCCCGATCCCGCTCCGCGAGGCCCGCGTCGTCGCGGCCGACCACGACCGGCTCGCGCTGCGCCAGCACCGCGCGGTCGACCGACCAATGGTCCAGCGGGAACCGCACGCCCGGCGCGTCGACGCCCAGCCAGTCGGGCGCGGTGCAGTCGGCGGCGATCTCGAGCTCGTCGCTGGCGCGGATCCAGCGCAGGATCGTGCAGGCCTCGGCCCCGCCGAGGCCCAGCGTCGCGGCGGCGATCTCGGCGAGCACGGCGCGCAGGTCGAGGCTCGACGTCGCCGCCTCGCCGACGCGCAGCAGCATCGCCCGGTTCTCGGCGCTCCGATGGACCGCCTCCAGCATGCGGGCGTGGCGGATCGCGAGCACGGTCTGGAGCGCGATCTCGCCGCCGGCGCGCACCTGCGCATCGCCGAAGGCGGCGGGATCCCGGGCATAGAACTGGAGGAAGCCGAGGCAGGCGTCGTCGGCCCACAAGGGGAAGACGACCATGCTGCCGGCGTTCCAGGCCGTCATCTTCCCGCGGCGGAGCGCCGACAGCGCGAGGTCGTCCACGCGGTAGCGCTTGGGCGGACGATTGGCGAGGACATACGCGAAGACGTCGTTCTCGGCGGCGGGGATCCCGATCGCGGAGAATTCGGGCCAGTCGGGCATGATCGCGAGCGCGACGGTCTCGAAATCCTCCGTCTCCGGCCGCCAGAGCTCGACGCTGCAGCACTCGTTGTTCGCGACGCCGAGCGCCGCCTGCGCGATCTCGGTGAGCACGCCGTTCAGGTCGAGGCTCGACGACGCCGCGCGGCTCACCCGCAGCAGCATGGCGCGCTCCTCGGCGCTCTGCTGCGTCGTCGCCAGCATCCGCGCGTGACGCACCGCGATGCCGGTCTGCTTGCCGATCTCGACGGCCAGCCGCGTCTGCGCCGGGCCGAAGGCGTCGATCCGCCGGGAATACAGCCCGACGAGCCCGAGACACGCGTCGTCGGCCCAGAGCGGGACCATCAGCGCCGAGCGGGAGCCCCATCCCCCGAGCTCCCGCCGACGCCCGGCGGAGAGCGCCGGATCGTCGATCCGCTCGATCAGGGGCTCGCGGCTGGCGAAGACGTAGGCGGCGATCGGATCGCCGGCGGCGGGGTAGCGGAAGCCGCTCTGCACGCTGCCGGGCCAGTCGGGAACCGTGACGTCGGCAAGGACCACGAACTCGTCGGCCTCCGGCTCGTACAGCTCGATCGCGCAGCTCTCCGCCCCCGCGACGCCGATCGTGGCCTGCGCGATCTCCCGCAGCACGGTCGCCAGATCCAGGCTCGACGCGGCCGCGGTGCTGACCCGGAGCAGGAGCGCGCGCTCCTCCGCCTGCCACCGGCTGGCCGCGAGCAGCCGCGCGTTCTGGATCGCCAGGCTGCCCTCGTGCCCGAGCGCCGCCACGACCGCCTGGTCGTCGTCGTCGAACGGCGCGTCGTCGTCCGGCGTCCAGAGCTGCACGATGCCCAGGAGCGCGTGATCGACCCGGAGCGGGGAGAGCAGGACGCGCCGCTTGCCCGCCGCGCGCAAGGCCCTCGTCACCCCGCCCGGCAACCGGGGATCGTCGAGCGGGACCGTCAGCGGAGCGGAGCCCGGGCCGTCGCCGAACATCCCGATCAGCGCCGCGGTCGCGCCTTCGGCGACCTCGGCCAGCAGGAGCCGTTCGGTCTCGGTGAGGCCGTGCCGCGCCTCGAGGCCCGTGCCGGACGCGGAATCGAGCAGGGCCACCTCCGCCCGCGACCGCCCTACGGCCTGCGCGGCCGAGGCCCCGAGGCGCTCCAGCAGGACGTCGATCTCCATCGGCCCGGCGATCGCGCCCGACATCGCGATCACCGCAGCCATCCGGTCGCGCTCGCGCGTCGAGGTGTGCAGGCGGGTCGCGACGCCGGCGTCGGCGCTCAGCCGCAACGCGATCAGCACGCCCGCGGCGACGATGCAGGCGAGCGCGAACCAGTTGACGCCGACGGAGAAGGCGATGCTCAGCGCGACCGCGAGCTCGACCAGCACGCAGGTGCCCGGCACGCCGAGGAAGGCGGCGCGCGCTCCGCGCCGTCCGTCTCCCCGGCGGAGCCCTCCAGGCTCGTACCGCGGCGCGGTCATCCCGGCGACGGCGACGCCGAGCAGGCACAGGCCCCATCCGACCGCCGCGATGGCCGCGCCCGCCGCCGGGTCGCGGCCGGCCCCGATCGCGATCGCGACGGCGGGCGCGGTGAACGCGGGGAAGAGCACGAGCAGGGTCCGCTGCACGGAGCGCGACGTCGCCCAGACGATCGCGACCGCGCCCACGAAGAGAATGGCGGAGAGCGCGGCCTCCTGCACGAAGGCGTCGGTGTACGCCTCGACCGAGGTGTGGGCCATCGAGACGGGACGCAGCAGAAACTGGGAGGTGACGCTGAGCGAGACCGCGCCGACAAGCAGACCGTCCAGCGTCGATTCCGGGGCCGCGGCGAAGCCCGGGCGATGGCGCAGCAGCAGGGTCGCGGCGACGATGGCGGCGGCCGTGCCGGCAAGCATCGTCAACGAGGCGGCGGAGGTCGCCCCGGAGGCGGAGAGCCAGGCGTCGGGGAAGAGGAGATCGATCGCCGACGCCGCGCCCCACAGCGCGGAGGCCACGGCCAGCCAGCGCCAGGACGCGCGGTTCGGGGAGCCCAGGCGGGACGCGCGCGCGCACGCGAGCACGGCCCCGGCGGCCAGCACGATCAGCACCGGGCGCTCCGTCGCGCGGCCGCCGTGCCCGGGGCGTCGGCGGGGGTGACGACCACGCAATCGAGACCGTGGCCCGCACCCGTGAACGCCATGTGGACGTGTCCTCGCCATCGGGCAGGCACGCGGCGCCGTCCGCCGCCGACCTGCTCCATCCCTGTCGAGCCCAGTCTATGAACGGACGGTCCACGAAGCCATGGGAGGATGTTCCCAACGTGGAATGAACAAGTGGCTTTCCGCCGGGGGTGACCCCGGCGGCCACGGCGCGCCGCGCTGCGCACGCCGGCTCGGTTATTTGAGGAGATAGGTGAGCTTGTATTCCGTCTCGTTGAGGGCGACCAGCTTCATCTCGCCCGACGCGCCGACGTAGTCGCCGGTGCCGCCGACGATCGCGAGCACCGAGCCGGCACCGTCATAGCGCGGCCCCTGCGCCGTGATCTGCCCTTGGGGCAGGATCAGCGTCCAGGCGCATTCCCAGGCTTTGCCGGGGACGATGCGGGTGCAGACGCCCTGATCGTCGCCGATCTTCGTGCCGTCGGCGTCGTCGAAGACCTCGTTGCCCCGCGCCATCGTGTCGCCGACCGAGTCGCCCGCCTCGCCGAGATCGACGGTCGTGTCGGTCGTGGCGCGCTCGACGACCGAGAGGATCTTCACGCCCGGATCGAGCTTGCCCGACTGCGACCCCGCCCCGGCGGGCGTCACGTCCTGCGCGACGACCCCGCGGACGAGGCGAAACCCGGCCAGCCCGAGCGCCAGAGCCAGCGCAACGGCGACTGCGGCCATCCAACGTCGGTTCATGGAAATCCTCCGATCAGGCTTCGCGGCTTGACATGACGGGGGCTCCGCGCCGCCCGGCGAC
>JBPCRG010000592.1:0-4444 GCA_050997095.1 Thermomicrobiales bacterium
GTGGTCAGCGGCAACGTCAGCCTCTACAACGAGACGGCCGACTCCGCGATCATGCCGACGCCGACCGTCGGCACGGTCGGACTGCTCCGCGATGTGCGGCGGCATGCGACGATGCGATGGCGGGCGGGCGACGCGGTCCTGCTGCTGGGTCCACGGATCGTCACGATCGGCGGATCCGAATACCTGGCCCTGATTCACGGGGTCACCGGCGGGGCTCCGCCGACGCTCGACCTCGCGCCCGAGCGGGAAGTTCAGCGGCTTGTCCGGGAGGCGATTTCGGACGGTCGGCTGCGGACGGCGCACGACTGCGCGGACGGAGGACTGGCGATCGCCCTGGCCGAGATGGCGATGGCGAGCGGCATCGGGTTCACGCTCGACCCGGGCGCGTCGGTGCCCGAGGGCCATCGTCGCGACGCCTGGTGGTTCGGCGAGGGCGCGTCGCGCATTCTGGCCGCCGGAACCCCCGAGGAGATGGAGGCGCTGGCCGGGCGTTGCGGCGCCGCGGGAATCGACGTGCTGCGTCTCGGGCGCGCGACGGGCGACGCGCTCGACTTCGGGCTGGCGGCGCCGGTCCCGCTGGCCTCGGCGACGGCCCGACATGCCGCCGCGCTGCTGCCGTCGCCACGGGCCTGAGAGGATGCTTGGCATGCCGGATTCACCCGAACGTATCGCCGACACCGGTCCCGACGGCTGGGACGACAAACCGCACGAGGAATGCGGCGTCTTCGGCGTCTTCGCGCCGGGCGAGGATGTCGCGCGTCTGACGTTCTTCGGCCTCTACGCATTGCAGCACCGCGGTCAGGAGAGCGCCGGGATCGCCACGTCGGACGGCGAGCACCTCTCGATCCGGACCCGGATCGGGCTCGTCAGCCAGGCGTTCGCGGAGGACGACCTGCGGCTGCTGCCGGGCCACATCGCGATCGGGCACACGCGCTACTCCACCCAAGGCTCCAGCGTCGCGCGGAACGCAGGGCCGATGGTCGCGCAGAGCCCGCTGGGCCCGATTGCAGTCGCCCACAACGGCAACCTGACCAACGCGGCGGGTCTGCGGGAGGAACTGGAGGAGGGCGGCGAGCGCTTCGTCACCACCACCGACAGCGAGGTCCTGACCCGCCTGATCGTGGCGAGCGCGGGGGAGACGATCGTCGACAAGGTCCGCCGCGCGATGGGGCGGATGGTCGGGGCGTACAGTCTCGCGATTCTGGCCAAGGACCGACTGCTCGCGGTGCGGGATCCCCTCGGCGTGCGGCCGCTCTGCCTCGGGCGGCTGGCCGGGCACTGGGTGGTGGCGTCCGAGTCCTGCGCGTTGATGACGATCGGCGCGGCGTTCGAGCGGGAGGTCGAGCCCGGCGAGATCGTCGTGATCACCGCGGGCGGTTTGACGTCGCACAAGCCCTCGGGGACGCATCGGCATGCGATGTGCCTCTTCGAGCTGATCTACTTCGCCAGACCGGACGGCCAGATCCAGGGGCAGCGGCTGCACCTCGTGCGCCAGCGGATGGGCGAGGAGCTGGCGCGGGAGCAGCCTGTGGACGCCGACATCGTGGTCGGGCTGCCGGACTCGGCGATCCCGGCGGCGATCGGCTACGCCCGGGCTTCGGGATTGCCATACGCGGAGGCGTTGATCAAGAACCGGTACATCGGGCGCACGTTCATCCAGCCCGACCAGCGGCTGCGCGAGGTGGGCGTCTCGCTCAAGTTCAACGCGCTGCCGGAGGTGCTGGAGGGGAAGCGGGTGGTGCTGATCGACGACACGATCGTGCGCGGAACGACAAGTCGCCCGATCGTGCAGATGCTGCGGCAGGCGGGCGCGCGCGAGGTGCACATGCGCGTCCACGCCCCGCCGATGGTGTGGCCCTGCTATCTGGGGGTCGATCTGGCCCGTCGCGACGAGTTGATCGCGGCGCGGTTGTCCGTTCCCGAGATCGGGCGCTTCATCGGCGCCGACTCGATCGGATATCTCTCGCTTGAGGGGCTGCTGCGGGCGATCGGATCGCCGGAATCGGGTTTCTGCACGGGGTGCCTGACCGGCCGCTACCCGGTGCCGGTGCAGCTGGGCATGGAGAAGCTTCATCTCGAACGAGTCTGACGGCCTATCGCGGGAAAGGGTGCCCCATGTCCGATGCAGCCACCGAAGTTCCGAAGAAGACGCCCCTCTTCGACCGCCACGTGGCGCTGGGCGCGCGGATGATCCCGTTCGCGGGTTGGATGATGCCGGTCCAGTACGGCGGAATCATCGCGGAGCATTCGGCGGTGCGGACCGCGGCGGGACTCTTCGACCTCGGACACATGGGCCAGGTCGACGTCGGCGGGCCGGATGCGCTGGCGCTGCTCCAGTTCATCACGACGAACGATGTCGCGACGCTGGAACCGGGGCAGGCGCACTATTCCCTGCTGCCCAACGAGCGCGGCTGCGTCGTCGACGACATCATCATCTACCGTCGGCCGTCGGGCCCCGGGTATATGGTCGTGATCAACGCCTCGAACCGGCAGAAGGATGTCGCGTGGATGACGCGGCAGCTGGCGGCTCGGGGCGACCTCGACGCGTCGGTGGAGGACATCTCCGACGCGATCGGCATGATCGCGATCCAGGGCCCAAGGGCGGTGGAGATCACGCAATCTGTGACCGATGCCATCCTTCAGCCGCTGCCATACTTCTCGTGGGTCGACGGCACGGTGGCCGGAGTGCCCGCGGCGCTGGCGAGGACGGGATACACCGGCGAGGACGGGTTCGAGTTCTACACGGCGGTCGACGACATCGGCGCGGTGTGGGACGGGCTCATGGCCGCCGGCCGGAGTCATGGCGTGGAGCCGGTGGGCCTGGGCGCGCGGGACACCCTGCGGCTGGAGGCAAGGATGCCGCTCTACGGCAACGAGCTTGGCGACGAGATCGGGCCGCTTGAGGCGGGCCTCGGCTGGGCGGTGAAACTCGAGAAGGGCGACTTCGTCGGTCGCGACGCGATCGCCGCGATGAGGATTTCCGGACCGCCTCGGAAGACCGTCGGCTTCCGGCTGTCGGACCGCGGCGGTTCGGCGCGCTCGCATTTCGACGTCAGGCTGGACGGGCGAAGCGTTGGCTACGTCACGAGCGGGGCGTTCTCGCCGTCGTTGAAAGAGAATATCGGACTGGCGCTGGTCGAGCGGGACGCAGCCGGAGTCGGCAAACCGCTCGACGTCATGGTCCGCGACAAGCCCGCGAAGGCGGTCCAGATCAAGACCCCCTTTTATAAACGGCAGACTTAGGAGTCGACCCCACAGGACCGGGTCGGAAAGGAAGCGATCGATGGCGGCGCCGAAGGATCTGCGATTCACCAAATCCCACGAATGGGTCCGGCTCGACGGGGACACCGCGACGTTCGGAATCACGGACCACGCTCAGGAGGAGCTTGGGGACATCACCTATCTGGAGCTGCCCGACGTCGGCGGACGGGTCGCGGCGAGCGAGCCGCTGGGGGTGATCGAGTCGGTCAAGGCCGCCTCGGACATCTTCGCGCCCATCGACGGCGAGGTGGTCGAGCGGAACGAGGACGTGGTCGCCGCGCCCGAGACGGTGAACTCCTCACCATACGGCGACGCCTGGCTGCTCAAGATCAAGCTGTCCGATCCCGCGCAGGTCGCGGCGTTGATGGATTCCGACGCCTACGAGGAATATCTCGCAGCCGAAGTGACGCACTAGCGACGCGGGGGAGCTGTGGCGGTCGGGCCGCGCCCATTCCGCCCCTCCCGAGTCGGCCCGTCGAGTGGACCCCGATGTTCGCAGCCATGATTCCTGGCAGACGCTCACGGATCTCCGATTTCGCGCAGAAAGGCGCTTCTCAATCATGACGTTCAACCCCCATACCGCGGAAGACCGCGAGGCGATGCTGGCGAAGATCGGCGTGGTCACGATCGAGGAGCTGTTCGCCCCGATTCCCGCGGACGTGCGCTTCCCGACGCTGGACCTGCCGCCCGTCCTGACCGAGATGGAGGCGGCGGCGCGGATGCTCGAATTGAGCGCGAGGAACACGACGCCGCAGAATGGCACGACGTTCCTCGGGGCGGGTTCGTACAACCATTATTCGCCCGCGACCGTCGGTCAGATGTTGGCGCGCGGCGAGTTCTACACGGCCTACACGCCCTATCAGCCTGAGGTCGCGCAGGGGACGCTGCAGGTCATCTACGAGTTCCAGTCGATGGTGGCGGCGTTGCTCGGAACCGAGGTCGCGAACGCATCGCTCTACGACGGAGCCACCGCCCTGGCCGAGGGCGTGCTGATGTCGGTGGCGACGGCGAAGAAACGGGGCCGGGTCGTGATCAGCGGCACCGTGCATCCGCGCTATCGGGATGTCGTCGGGACGTATGTCAGCGGGCTGCCGATCGAGATTGACCAGTTGGAGACGCCGACGTGCGGATTCACGACTGCGGCCGACGACCTCTCGGCCCGGCTGGGCGACGACGTCGCCTG
>JBPCRG010000607.1:0-4820 GCA_050997095.1 Thermomicrobiales bacterium
GTCAACACCGGAATGATGCGTTCCCTCCGTGATTCCGAGCCCGCAGCCGACGGGTGTGCGGCCGGGCCACCAAGGGCTAAAACTCGCCCAAAGCCCAAAGCCCAAAGCCCAAAGCCCAAAGCCCAAAGCCCGGGGCTCACCCCTGCCGGATCGCGCCGCGGTCGGCCGTTTTGAGCTCGATTGCGACGTTGTCGCCGGTGTAGGTCAGTTTGGAGCCGCCGCCGGTCTCGGCTTTGATCCGCTCCTCGACGCGGACCTCGGCGTTGGACTCGCCGTCGGCTTTGATCTCGGCGCCGACGCTGTCGAGCTGGGCTCCGCGGTAGGCGGATTTGCCTTTGAGCCGGATCACCTGATGCTCGGCGGCGCCGGCCAGGGTCAGCGTCGATTCGCCCTCGATCTTGGCCTCGAGCGCGCCCGCTTTGAGCCCGGATATCGTCAGCTGGCTGTGGTTCTTGAGCTCGATCGAGAGTTCGTTGGTCTCCAGCCCGTCGATCTGGGCGACGACGTGGTCGCTGAAGACGAGCTCGCGGACGTGCGTCATCACGATCGCGTAGGCGATCTCCTCTTCGGGTCCGCGGTGGGTGAAGAGCCCGCCCTTGAAGACGAACTCGATGTCGCTCGCGCCGCCCTTGGGGGAGATCCGATCCTGATCGGCCGGGAGCGCGGTGACGCTGGCGGTCGCGGGCGATCCGATCGCCACGCTCACGCGGCCGGGTCCGACGATCGTCAGCCTCGCGGCGTCGTTGACCTGAAAGGTCCGCACGGCGCGGCGTACCGGAATGTCCTTGGCGTCGAGATCCATCGTCGTCCCTCCATCGTGGCGCGCCCGTCGATCCCCGAATTGTCGCACGGAGACCGGGTCCGGGCGCCGGCGTGTCCCGGCTACAGCCCCCTTGGCCCGGAACTTTTATGCTTGCCGCCGAGCGGGCGACATCGCCTGCGCGCGGATCTGGACGGGCCCAAGCGGAGAGACGATGACCGAGACGAGCAACGACCAGGCGACGATGCGGCGGGAATTCGCGGATCGCGGCGAACTGATCGCCTACCTCTCGGCCGAGTTCCCGGACGCGGCGACGCGCGACGCGCACATTTCCGAGACGCGCGGCGGGCGGGCCGCGGCGGAAGCCCTGATGCGGCAGATCGAGCCTGGGGCCTACGGGCGCACGCGCAATCATCTGAACGGGGCGGTCACGCGCCTGTCGCCCTACCTGCGCCACGGCGTGGTCGGTCTCGCCGAGGTCCGGGATCGGGCGCTGGCGCGGATGTCGAACGCGTTCGACGGGCAGAAGCTGATCCAGGAGCTGGGTTGGCGCGACTACTGGCAGCGCCTGTACGCGGAGTTGGGCGACGGCGTCTGGCGCGACCGGGAGCCGTGCAAGACGGGGTTCGACGCCGCATCGTACGCGGCCGATCTGCCGCCGAAGATCGAGGCGGGCGAGACCGGCCTGGCCTGCATCGACGGGTTCGCGGCGGACCTGCGGGAGACCGGCTACCTGCACAACCACGCGCGGATGTGGACCGCCGCCTACGTCGTGCATTGGCGGAGGGTGCGCTGGCAGGCGGGGCGCGATGGTTTCTGCGCCATCTGCTCGACGGCGACCCCGCCAGCAACAACCTCTCGTGGCAATGGGTGGCGAGCACCTTCAGCCACAAGCCGTACATCTTCAACCGCGACAATCTCGAGCGCTACACCGCGGGGGTCTATTGCGCCCGCTGTCCGCTGGCGTCCGGGGGCTGCCCCTTCGACGCGACCTACGAGGAGTTGTCGCTGCGCCTCTTCCCGAACCTCCCCCCTGAGCAGGCCGAATCGCGGAACCGCGGTCGTCGGCAGGGCTCGGCGGCGCAATCCTATGGGAAGCGACGGGACGGTCGATGACGAACGCGCGGAGCGTGGTCTGGGTCCACGCGGACTGCCTCGATCCCCGGGGTCCGGCGTTAACGGCCTGTCCCGGCGCGCCGGCGATCTTCGTCTTCGACGACGTGGTGCTGGAGGGCTACCAGATCAGCCTGAAGCGGATCGCCTTCATCTCCTCGTGCCTGCTCGATCTGCCGTTCCCGATCCGGCGCGGCGACGTGGCCAAGGTCGTGAGCGCCTTCGCCGTCGAGCACGGGGCGGCGCGGGTCGTGACCTCGGAGACGCCGACACCGAGATTCGCCGTGATCGCCGCGGAGATCGGGCGCATGGTGCCCGTCGACCCGCTGCCCGTCCCGCCGTTCGTGGATTTGGACGATCGGGTCGACCTCGGCCGGTTCAGCCGCTATTGGCGGCAGGCGGAGCGTCTGGCGTTCAAACGCGGGCCGACGGCGGAGCCGGACGCCGTCCGGACGCTGACGTTGCCGGGGATGGATGCCGTGGGTTGAGAACCCCTCCCTCGGTCAGTCTGACTACGGGCACTCTACTCTATTGATGTGCAGAGACCGACGAGACTCTTCGTGCCTCAGAATGACCGGTTGAGGCCACCGTCACCGCCATCATCCCGAGGCACGAAGAGTCTCGCCGTACCCGTTTCGGCCCATCAATTGACATTGGAAAAATCCCGAGAACGTACCTCGACCGACCTCAGGCCACCGTTTCGTTGGAGGTGGCGAATCGGGCGAGGCCGTCTCGGATTTTAGGGTTGTCGGCCGCGATCGTTGCCGACCTGCTGGTCGAGGTCGCCGGGGGAATCGGTGTCGGACCAGCCGAGACCGAGGCTGTCGCCCGACTGGCCGGGCGAGTCGATCGCGTCGTCGACGGTTTTGGCCTTCTCCTTGATCTCGCGCAATCGGGGATCGTCGGCGGTTCCTTCGTCGGTGACGGCGGACGGATCGTAGTCGCGGGTCTCGTCGCCGTCGACCCCGCTGTCGGTGTCGAGGTCGTGGACACCGCGCTTGCGCTGGTCCTCGCGCGTCATGCGTGTGCCGTCCGCGGCATTCTGATCCTGGTTGCGTGGGTCCATTTCCCGATCCTCCTTGTGCGTCGTGCGTCCAATCGGTCGGCATTCACATCGCCTCTGGGGCCGAGAAGCAGGCAGCGTGCCATGGTGCCCGTGCAGCGGCTTTGGTCGGACGGTGATGCGGACCAAAAACATGGCGTGATTGAGGCGATTGACTTGGAGGGGATGCAATCGTAGTCTCTCATTGATCAATGGATCAATCGCTCAAGCGAGGATGAAGGTCGATGACCCGAACGATGTCGGCAACCGAAGCCCGAATACATTTTGGAGAGGTCCTGCTTGACGTCTCAGAACGTGGGCAGACGATCGTGGTCGAGCGAAGTGGGCATCCGCAGGCAGTGATCGTGTCGGTCGGGGAATATGAGCGGCTGAAAAACGGCGCGGAACCTCCCGATTGGTGGGAACTCGTCGAACGTTCGCAACAGGCGTTCGTCAGACTTGATGAGCGCCACCCGTTGTTCGATCCGGTCGAGATGATCCGGAGCATGCGCGAGGAGCGAGATGAGCAGTTACTCGAGCATCTGCGTTGACGCAAGCCTCGTAATTCGGATCCTCACGCGAGCGGCCTCGCCGACCATGGCCGAACGGTGGCGGGTGTGGAGGAGCGAAGGCCGCGAGTTGATCGCCCCGACGCTTCTGGGCTATGAGGTCACCAACGCGATGCATAGAGTCAGGGCGTCGGGCGGCGCCGACGAGGCGCAGGTTGAGGCGGCGATGCAGGGGCTATCCGCCATTCCCATCCGCTACCATGCCGCAGAAAGCCTCCACCGCGACGCGCTGATCCTTGCCCGTGACTTTCACTTGGGAGCGTGCCACGACGCCCACTACCTGGCGCTGGCGAGCAGGGAAGGGGCCGAATTCTGGACGTATGACAAGTGCCTGCACAACAGCGTTCGCCATCGCCTCACATGGGTGAGACTCGCCGATTGATGGCGGGATGTTCACGATCGGCAGCCGAACGTCGCCCTTTCATTTCGCTATGATGGCGGAGGCCGTCATCCGGCGACTCTCGCGGCGCGTATGGAGAGGGTTCGGGTCGGCGATCCGGAGCGTCGGACCGGGAGCAGCGGCGGGTGCCGCGTCGATCGGGCGGGCGAAGCAAGAGGAGCGATCGATGACAGGCACAGATCCACGACGGGTTCTCCGGTTCATGGCGACGATCGGCGTCGTCGCGGCGTTGGCCGCGGTCGGGTTCGGCGTCGCGCCGGCCGCGGCCCAGGACGAGCCAGGGCATCCCGCCCACATCCACCTCGGAACGTGCGACAAACTCGGCGAGATCGCGCTGGCGCTCAGCAACGTCGGACCCGGCTTCGTCAGCGGCGGGAATGCGCGGACCGCGGGCAAGTCGATCGGCGCGACGGCGGACGTTTATCCCGTCGCCGTCAGCGTCACGACGGTCAACGCCTCCCTGACCCAAATCACCGACGGCGACCACGCGATCAACATCCACGAGAGCAAGGAGAACATCCAGAACTACATCGCCTGCGCCAACATCGGCGGCACGATCTACGGCGAGGACCTGATCGTCGGTCTGGAGACGCGTAACGGCTCCGGCTACTCCGGGATCGCCGTGCTCCATGGCCGCGGCGACAAGACTACGTTGACGATCTACCTCAGCAATGGGCTGACCGCGGCCCCCGGCACCTGCGGCGCCGACGCGACCGCGGCCGCGGCCGCGAAGACGACCCCGGCGGCCGACACGGCGCCGACCGCAGCGGCGGCGCCGGCCGCACAGGAGTCGGTCGCGATCGCGGACTTCTCCTTCACGCCCAACGCGCTGGAAGTCGCAGCCGGCACGACCGTGACCTGGACCAACACCGACACCGTCCCCCACACCGCGACGGCCGACGACGGCTCCTTCGACTCGGGCCCGCTCGCCAAGGG
>JBPCRG010000613.1:0-3318 GCA_050997095.1 Thermomicrobiales bacterium
GCTCTCCCGCACCGTCTTGGGCGGCGGGTGGCCCGGCGCCGCCGGGGTGCGGTGTCGGCCGGCGGGGTTGGGCTGGGCGGCGTGGCGTCGAGCCTTGCCTTGGACGAGACGCCCGCCACGCCGGCGCCCGATCCCCAGACGCGCGAGTTCGTCCTCACCGCCTCCGAGTTCGACTGGGCGCTCATGGAGGACACGACGGTGCGGGCGTGGGGGTACAACGGCCGGGTCCCCGGGCCCGAGCTGCGGGTGCGCGAGGGGGATCGCGTGCGCGTGACGCTGCGCAACCGGCTGCCGGCGCCGACCACGATCCACTGGCACGGCGTCGCCCTGCCGCCGGCGATGGACGGCCCGGCCGGCCTCAACCAGGCGGCGGTCGAGCCGGGGGGCGAGTTCGTCTACGAGTTCATCGCCAAACCGGCGGGCAGCCGCTGGTACCACTCGCACGCCGATCCGGCGCTGCAGGTCCCCCTGGGGCTCTACGGCCCGCTGATCATCGAGCCGCGGGAGGCGGGGCCCGCGCACGACCGCGAGTACACCTACCTGATGGCGGAATGGGACGCGGAGCTGACGCCGGACGTGGCCAGCGGGCGGGCTCCGCGCGGGGCGAAGGACCGGATGATGCGCGGCGGCGAGCTGGGCGGCGAGTTCTTCCTCCTCAACGGCCGCATGCACGGGGCGGTCCCCCCGATCTTTGTCCGGGAAGGCGACCACGTTCTCATCCGCCTGATGAACGCGGGGAGCATGCCCCATGCATTTCACACCCACGGTCATTCGTTCACCATCGTCGCCACCGACGGCAATCCCGTCCCCGAGGCCGCGCGGCTGACCAAGGACACCCTCCTGATCGGCCCGGCGGAGCGGTATGACCTGACGTTCACCGCCGACAACCCGGGCGTCTGGATGGTGCACTGCCACGGTGAAGCTGGCCAGTGACGGGAGGATCCGCCGGCGATCGTCCCACTCCGTTGCCGGGCGAGACCGACGTTCACCGAAAGTGCGGGAGAGCTCGGATGTCATGGCGAGTCTTGCGCTTTCCCAAGCAAGACCTTACGATGGGCGAGATGGACCTCGTGCCCCAGAAGTCGGTTGGCTGGACTCAAGCCGTTGCGCGTATCGGGAGAGGAATGGGCATGGACGAAGAACGCTTTGATCGTTTGGCGCGTTTGCTGGGAACCGGCTCCTCCCGTCGCGGGATCCTCAAAGGCGTGCTCGGCAGCCTCGTCGGGCTTTCTGCGGCCGGTTTGGCCGCCGGATCGGCCAGCGCGGCGGGCGGGTTTGGCGATGCCTGCACCGCGGATGGGCAGTGCGACTCCAGCGCCATGTCGACGTGCGACGACGACCGCTCAACCTGCCGCGGCGCCGTGGGCTACGCCTGCTTTGATACGGGAGACTGCTCGACGGCGGACGCTCTTCTTTGCCTGGATGCCAACGGGACCGAATGCACGGGGGAGGTGGCCGAGTGCGGAACCTGCGGGAGTCCGGCAGCGGCCTGTTTCGGTCAGGGTCATGCCTGCGACGACGCCACCAACTGTTGCGAGGGCCTGACCTGCTCATCGGTGGGAGCCTCGGGCGGGGCGATCTGCCATGCGCCGGTCGTCTCCGGATCCGCCACGATCACGATTCACAAGGCGACCTGCCCCCACGGCGTGGGCGCGTCGATCTTTACCGATTGTCACGACAACGTCCTTGGCGGCGTCTCCTTCGCCGTGGACGGCTTTGAAATCGGCTCCGGCGTGATCACGACCGACAGCGGCGGCGCGGCGAGCAAAACGATCCTTGAAGCGGCCGCCAGCGGCGATGTCACGCTCACCGAAGACAGCGCGACCCTCGCCGGCTATCTCGGCGCCTATGTCTACTGCTCGGAGCAAGGCAGCGGCACGGTGCTGTTCGATAGCGACGCGCCCGGCGGAACCGTGACCTTCAGCGCCAAGCAAGGCGACGCCATCATCTGTCGACTGGTACAACATCACTGCGGGCGAGACCAGCGGGCCGGGCGAGCCGCCGGCGACCAGCGGGCCGGGCGAGCCGCCGGCGACCAGCGGCAGCGGAACGACCACCTTGCCGAGCACGGGCGTGGGAAGCGGCCCCGTTGGCCAAAGCACGAGCTGGCTCGAAGCGGCGGCGCTGGGCGGAGCCGCGGCGCTGTTCGCGGCCAAGAAGGTCCGCGCTGGCGCGAGTTCCCCGGACTGAGCGCCAACCCACGGTCACCCGGTGCAACGGGCCGCGCCGTCCGCGGGACGGTTCTTTTCGAAGGCCCGCCGGTCGTGCCGGGGTCAACCACCGGGGGGCGGCCCGCGCCTTTCGGGCGAGCGCTCGGCCAAGCGGGAGGGTTGCGGCCGCGGCAAGACCGGCGGCGGGCAAGGGGCGACGGCACGCGCCGCGCAAGGTGGCGGGACGCGTGCCTCCGGGGTCCCGGGTCACCCTTGGTGCCGCGCCAGAAGCGTCGAGGCACCAGGCGGGGGACTTGACCGGTTAGCCCTTCTTGATGAAAAGACCCGCAATCTTGAGGACCTCATCCGGCGTCATCGGCGCGTTCACGGCGTCCGGAAACGGATCGGCGCCCGTCAGCACATTGAGGAACGCGGCGTGCCGGGCCTCCACCCCGTGCATGGTGAGCGCGCCCCAGATGTTGGCGGGCCTATCGGAGGCGGAGCGCGCGGAGACGTGGTCGGAGATCGAGGACGGCTTGCGCGAGCGTGAAGGGCCGGACGGGTTCGTCGGCCCATGCGAGGTCGTGATCGGCATCGGAGTCAAGTAGCGACGGATTGGGCTGTCCCGGCTGCGGTCCTTCGCCGCAGAAACGGCCGTTTGGGCGTCGCGAGCAGGGGCTCCGTCGCGGGGCCGACCGCCGCCAGAAAGAGAATGGAGCGGCGGGCGCCCCTGCCAGCGATCAGCTCCCCGCATCCAGACATCGGCGAGCAGGAACTCCCCGCCGGGGCGCTCAGCCGACAGCGCGCCAAACCCCACCGCGACGCGCGATTGCTATTGCGGCGGCGCGCCGAAGAAGACGCCGTACTCCTGCATGAGTCGAGGGATGCTCGAGAAGTCCACCTCGACGCCGTACCGCGCGCCTGCAGCCGCCAGCTCGTCCGGGTTCGGCGGTCCGGCGTCCGCGGGACGTTCGGCGATCTCGGCGAAGAATTTCTCAAAACCCGCCGGCGAGACGATCTCCAGAATCCGGGCCGGTTCGTCCCCCGCGTTCCAGAACGTGTGCCACTGGCCGCGCGGTTTGAAGATGAAATCTCCCGGTTCGCCGTACACCACCTCGTCGCCGAGCAGCGCCCCGACCCGCCCTGCGAGCACGAAGCTATACTCGTC
>JBPCRG010000615.1:0-5718 GCA_050997095.1 Thermomicrobiales bacterium
CCGTACCGCTGCGGGCAGCCCTGCTTGTTGACCGTCAGGGTCGCATAGGCCACCGGCGGCGCCAGCACCGGCTCGGGCGTGACGTCGATCGGGGCTTGGGCGGTCCCGGGGTGGCAGCCGGAAACGGCCGGATCGAGGTTGCCGGTCTCGATCCGGGTCGCGTCCGCCTTCGTGATGTCGTCGTTGGCGGAGACGCGCGCCGAGCCCAGCGGCATGAGCGCGACGGCGAGCAGCAGCATCACCATGGCCAACCCGCCGATCCGCGCGACGCGGACCCCCAACCGTCCGAAACGCCGGTCGCCGAGAACCTTCGCGTGCCCTGTCATGTCGTTCCCCTTTCGATGGCGTCGCCGCCCTGCTCAAGCCGCAATCCTTCGACATATGCAGCTTGGGCCGAGCGGGGGTCGCGGACATCGGGGGAATCACGCGCTTTTCGAATCTGGGGCGGAGGCGCGGGTGTACGTGAAATCACGTAAGCGGGGACGTTGGGGGGGCTCGAGGTCGCCGCGGGGTGGGTGCCGAGCGCGCTCTCCATCGTCGATCGTCGGGTTCACGAGACGACGAGATTCTTCCTTCGTCAGGATGACATGCGGGGCGCGTCTCCTCCGCCGTCGTCTCCCCCTTCCCCCCGGAATTCGGGGGGAAGGGGGCCGGGGGGATAGGGGGCCGTTCCCGTCCGATGACGACCCTCGCCGCTGGAGACGCCAGTCAGAACGACGTTTGGGGCGCTTCTCCTCCGCCGCCATCCCGAGGCGCGAAGGATCTCGCCGACGCCGTCTCGACGGGTCGTTTGACGATGGACGGACTCTGGGCGTTAGACCAATCCGGAGCGGAGCGCCTGGGCGGCGGCGGTGCGGCTGTTCACCCCGAGTGTGCCGAGCAGGTTCTGGGCGTGGGTCATCGCGGTGCGGTGGCTGATGAAGAGCGCGTCGCCGATCTCCTTGTCCGAATTGCCGTCGACAAGCAGGCGCAGCACCTCCAGTTCGCGCCGGGTCAGGCCCGAGGCGATGGCCGCGCTCTTGTCGGCCTCGGCGGCCGCGGCGCGCGCGCCCGCCTGTTCGGTGTCGGCCGCGCCGGCGACGACGTCGGCGACCGCCTCCTCGACGCCCATCGCGGCGCCCTCGGCCCATGCCGTCGAGAACGCCCCGGCCTGCATCTTGGCGCGCAGTGCGGCGATCGCGCGCTCCTGCCCGCCGCGCTCCTGGGCCGGCATCGGCAGCCCGACCTCCCGCTGGAGCCGATCCGCCTGGCCGAGCATGCGGGCTGCGCGTTCGGTCAGGCCCGCCGCCGTGGCGACCCCGGCCAACCCCGCAAGCGACGCGGCGACGCCCGCGCGGTCCCCCTGCGCCGCGCGCAGCTCCAGGCTCTCCCGCCACAGCGCCCCCGCGCGGACGGGATCGCCGCCGTCGCGCGCGGTTTCGGCCAGGTTGTGCAGCGAGAGGCCGATCCCCGACTGGTCTCCCTGGGCGCGGTAGATCGCGAGCGCCTGCCCGTAGCAGGACGACGCGCGGGCGAGGTCGCCCTGGCCGTAGGCGACGACCCCGAGGTTGTTCAGCGCCAAGGCCGTCCGCAGCTCGTCGCCGAGCTCCCGCCAGATCAGCAGGCTCTCCTCGTACAGCGCGGCGGCGGCGGGGAGGTCGCCTTCGCGGCGAGCGACGAGCCCGAGATTGTTCAGGGACGCCGCGATCCGCGGCCGCTCGCCGAACTCCCGGAAGAGCGCGAGCGCGTCGGCGAAGAGCTCCGCCGCCCGCGGATGGTCGCCCTGATCCTGGGCGACGACGCCGAGGTTGTTCAGCGTCGCGGCGACTCCGGACCGATCGTCCAACTCCCGCCATATGCCGAGGCTCTCCTCGTACGCCGCGACCGCCCGGCTGTAGTCGCCCTGCTTTCGGGCCAGCCGGGCGACCGCCAGCAGCGCATTCGCGCGGTCGCGGCCGCGCGCTCCGGGAATCGCCAGCGACTGCTCGACCCACGACCGGCCCTCGGTGAAGAGTCCGCGGATCTCCCAATAGCGGGGGATGGCCCCGGTGATCGCCTGTCCGGTCGCGGCGTCTCCGGTCTCGACCGCCCAGGCGAGCGCCGCCCGCAGATTCTCATGCTCCGCGCGGAGCCGGGCGATCTGCTGCCGCTGCCCCCGGCCGTCGAGCCCCTCCCGCGCCTCCTCCGCGATCGCCCGGAACGCCAGCGCATGGCGGCGGCGAAAGTCGTCGGTCTCATCGGCGGCCGCGAGATGCTCCAGCGCGAAGTCGCGGATGGTGCCCAGCATCGCGAAGCGCGGCTCGGCGTCGAATCCATCGTCCGCCTCGATCCCGAACGGCGCGTGGGCGCGCCGGATCAGACTGTTGTCGACCAGATTGGCGACGCCGTCGAGCACGTCGACCGCGTCCGCCGGGTCGTCGGGGGCGACCGCCTCCGCAAGCTCCAGCGTGAAGCCGCCGGCGAAGACGCCGAGCCGCCGGAACAGCGCCCGCTCCCCGGGAGTCAGCAGGTCGTAGCTCCAGCTCATCGCGTTGCGCAGCGTCTGCTGCCGTTCCGGGAGGTCGCGGGCGCCGCCGGTGAGCAGCTGCAGCCGATTCGCCAGCCGCGAGAGCATGGCCTGGGGCGCGAGCAGCTTGGATCGCGCCGCCGCGAGCTCGATCGCCAACGGCAGGCCGTCCAGCCGCGCGCACAACTCGGCCAGGACCGGCGCGTTGTCCGCCGTCAGCTCCAGGTCGGGGCGGACCGACTGCGCGCGTTCGAGGAAAAGCGCGATCGCGGGGTTCGCGGCCAACTCGGCCAACGGCGGCAGCCTGGCCGGGTCGGGGATCGGCAGCGGCTGGATCTGGTGCTCCCGCTCGCCGCGGACATGGAGCACGGCTCGGCTCGTCACCAGCGCCTTCATCAAGGGGCAGGCGACCAGCAGTCGCGGCGAGATCGGCCGCCGCCGCCGCGACCTGCTCGAAATTGTCGACGATCAGCAGGAGCGGGCTCCCCCCCGCCTCGTCGCGGATCTGGCTCGCCAGCGCCCCCGCCCGCCCGTCGCGGATGCCCAGCGCGTTGGCGACGGCCGGAATCACCGCGGCGGGATCGGTGACGGTGGCGAGCGGGACGAACGCGACGGCACCGTCGAACTCCGGCGCGAGGAGGGCCGCGACCTCGAGGCTCAACCGCGTCTTGCCCGCGCCCCCGGGGCCGGTCAGCGACACGATCCGCACGTCGGGGCGGCGCAGGAGCGCGCAGACCACGTCCACCTCGTCGCCCCTGCCGATCAGCGGGGTCAATGGCGTGGGCGGCGCAGCGAGTACGCTATGCGCACCGGGTCGACTGGGCATCGCTCCCTCGTTCGTGCGGACGATTGGTCGGCCCCGACCCGCGGCGACGGGGCGGGCTCTGGGCTCCCGGAACCCGGGACGCGTGATCCGCGGATCGTACCCGGCCATCATGGACGCCCCGCGTCGCGTCAAACATCGATCGAGACCCCGCGCCGCGCCGATCGGAGGTGGCGGCGGATCGAGATGAGGAACGGACGACGATGTCGGAGCAGAACACTGGCGACGCCGCGGACGGCGACGCGCCGCTCTCCCTCGCACAGGCGGCGCGTTTGACGGGCATGCCCCGCAGGTATCTCGAGGAGATGATCGAGGCAGGCCATCTGGCCGTCTCCTACGCCGGGAAGGGCGGTGGCCGGAAGTCGCGGGTCAGCCGAAACGCGCTCGCCGTCGCCGGGCTGCTCGAGCCGGGCGGGCCGACGAAGACCGGGGAGACGCCGGAGCAGGCTGTTTCCGAACGGACGGAGCTTCAGGCGCTGATCGAGATCGTGCGGGAGCAAAGCGCGCGGATCGGCTCGCTGGAGGACCAGAGGTTTCTGCTCGCCGGCCAGCTCGGCGGCGCGTTGGAACGCGTCCGTGCGCTCGAGGAGGCGTCACGGGACGCGGGCCGCGCGATCCCCGCGTCCGGAAGGATCGAAGTGGGCGCCGGACCGGGGGCGGAGAAGCCCGGCGCGCCGATCCTGCCGCCGCCGGGAGATGCGGTCGGGGGCGAAGGCGAGACCGTCGCGCTGAGCTCGATCAGCGGCGTCCTGCTGCGCAACTGCGTGCAGCGGCTCCGGGTGCGGCTCGTCAGGGTCGCCCCGGCGCTCCCCCGGCCGTTCGATCGATTCAGGCGGTAGGCGGCGACCATCGGGGCCGACCCAAATCGGCGCGACGACCCTACAGAAACCGCTGGATCCACCAGAAGGCGCAGACAAAGGTGGCCAGCCCGACGCCGGACGAGAAGAGCAACCCGGCGAAGGGGGAACCGACCGGGAAGACGGAGTCGTCATCGCCCGCGACCGGCAAGAGCGCCACTTTGGCGCGCGAGGTCGAAATCTCTCGGGACACGGCCGCTCTCCTTTACTGTGCTCGTCGTCGACATCTTGACAAGCCGGAAGGCCCCGCGGCCGAGGCATTGGGAGACTGATGCTCGCGGAACGACATGGGCCTTTCGTCGCCTCATCATGGGCCGAAGGCACGACGAATGGCATAGCCCGAACAGGGGGTTCCGTCGGCAGGACGTTTGTACACCCCCGGCGACGCCATCGGCCGTTGGGCGATTCGTCGCACGTCTGCAGCCCTGTGACGACGGCGCGACGGATTCGCTACGATGGTGGCGATGCCGACGAGGCGGCTCCGTCGATCGAGAAGGACGCGGCGGTCGCACACAGGGCGAAGGGGACGAGCATGCGCGTCGCGGTCATGTCCGATATCCACGGGTTCGACATCGCTCTTATGGCCGTGATGGCGGAGATCAAACGCCAAGGGCCGTTCGACGAGGTCGTCGTTGCCGGCGATCTTTGCGAGGTCGGCCCCGATCCCGCCGCGGTCATCCATCTGCTGCGGGAGAGCGACGTCCAGGTGATCCAGGGCAACACGGATGTCGACATCGTCGAGGCGGCGCGGATCGGGGACGCGCCGCCGTCGCTGCGCTACGCTGTCGAGCAGATCGGCGCGGACGGCGTCGACTACCTCGCCGCCCTTCCCTTCTCGCGGCGGATCAGTCCGCCGGGCGGATCGGCACCGGAGCACGATCTGCTCGTGGTCCACGCGAATCCGCACAATCTCCTCGACCGGCTCGACCCGGCGGCCAGCGACCGCGAGCTGCGCGAGGTTTTGGGGGATGAGCGGGCCGGCGCGGTCGCGTTCGGCCACATCCACATCTGCTACACGCGCACGCTCGACGAAACCCTGCTGGCCGACGTCTCGGCCGTCGGCAACCCCAAGGACGGCGATCTCCGCTGCAAATTCGGGATCCTCACCTGGAATCCCGAAACCGGCCGCTGGGACGCGGAGATCCGGAAGCTCGAATACCCCCTCGACGAAACCGAGGACCAGATCATGCGCAGCGACCTGCCGAACCCCGTCAAGGTTTTGAGAAAGCTCAAAAAGGCGACCTACTGACAGAGCTGCCCATCGTCCATCGGCACGTCGGGACGACGAAATCGTTCGCACCCCACACGGCTGCGCCAGGTGACGCTCTCCATAGTCTCTGCAGGCTCACTCGGCGTCACCGACGATGACGGCGCGACGCCCGACACCGTCATTCCGAGCGGAGCTTGCTGGCGGAGTCGAGGAATCCCGTCGAGCGGAGCGAGAACCGTCATCGGCCGGGCGGATGACCAGTGAGGAGGCGCTCCCAGCCGGTCATGCTGACGTAGGACACGTCTCGTCATCGGCCTGCGGTCCCGACGCGTCGGAGCGGGGC
>JBPCRG010000673.1:0-3210 GCA_050997095.1 Thermomicrobiales bacterium
CCCATATACCCGTCATTCCGAGCGGAGCCCGCAGGCGGAGTCGAGGAATCTCTTCGACCGCAGCGAGAACCGTCGTCGGTCTGGGCGATGACCCATGACGTTGCTCCGACCGCCGTGGAACGAAGGATCTCGTCGCGCCCTTGGCGACAAAGCAGTTGGCCGTGACAACGAACGGGCCGCGTCGTCGTGGCGCCGTGGAACCGCGCCCTACAACCGCGCCACCTCGGCCAGATAGTGCGCGCGGTTGAGCGGATCCGGGCCCAGGCGCTCCCGCATCGGCGCTTCGCCGGTCACGGGAACGTATCCGGCGAAGCTGGACACCCACCCGCCGTCGCCGCGGGTCAGGCCCGGCAATTGCCGTTCGACGGCCCGCAGTTCCGAGGTCGGGATCTCGCAGACGATGCGGTGCGACGAGCCGTCACGGAACGCACCGCGGATCGTCGCGCGGGCGTTCACCAGCGCTCCGCAGACCGCGCCGAAGGTGTCCTCCGGGATGTCGAGCTCAAGCTCGTCGACCGGCTCCCGGACCTGCGTGCCGGCGCCGAGCAGCGCCCGCATCAGCGCAAGCGGCGTGAGCTTGCGGAAATCGGCGGCGGTGCTCACCGGCGCGCTGAACCCCGCATGGGTGAGCGTGACGATGCAGTCCGTCACCTCCCAACCTCGCAGTCCTTGCCCGAGTGTCCCGTGAACCGTCTCCTCGATCGCTCGGTAGAACGCGAGCGGCAGGGAGCCCAACTCTCGGACATAGCGGATGCCGCTTCCGCAGGCGGCCGGTTCGACGCGGAAACCAACCGTCGCGTAGAACGGATTTCCGTCCTCACCCATGATCTCGGCATGCTCGCCCCGGCCGACCGGCGTCTCGATGCAGACCGTCCGGCTCGGGCCGAACGTTACGACGATGCCGTACTCCTGAGCCAGCGTGTCGGTCACGACCTCCTTCTGCACCTCGCCATAAAGGCGGATCGAGATCTCCCCCTCGTCGTTGCGCTGGCGCAGCGAGATCAGCGGGTCCTGTTCGGCGAGCTGCTCGAGCGCCGCCCGCAATCGCGTGACGTGGCCCGGTTCAACCGCGCGCACGACGCTTTCCAGCGTCGGCGCCGGAAACGCACGGTCGGGATCTGGGGCTCTTGCTGCTTCGGCGCCGATCCGATCGCCGATCCGCGCGGCCCGCAGCCCGTGCAGGCCGACGATCTCTCCCGCGCCCGCCGCCTCCGCCGGCGCGGCGGCTCCCGCGGCGAAGCGCTCGATGCCGGTGACGCGCTCCTCGACCTGCTCGATCCCGCCGGACGCGTCGCGCCGCCGAATCGCCACGCGCTGCCGCACCGCCAACCGGCCCGTGAAGAGTCGGGCATAGACGATCTTCTCCCCGGACGGTCGGCGGGCGATCTTGAAGACCGTGCCGCCGAGCGGCGCATCCTGCGCCTCCTCGGCCGCCGGCAGCCACTCCTCGACTCCGGCCAGCAGCTCGGAGACACCGACGCCGGTGATCGCCGACCCGAAGAAGACGGGGACGACGTCGCCCGCCGCGATCTGCGCCCGCAGCTCCGACTGCACGAAGGAGGCTCCGACATCGCCGCCGGTGCGCTCGAATTCCGCGATCACGCGCTCGCCCGTCTCGGCCAGGAGATCGATCACCGGATCCAGCCAGTCCGGGTCCGCGCGGTCGCACGCCACGACCTGCACCGACCGCGCTCCGATCCCGACCGCGGCGTTCATCGCCACGACGCGCAGCTTCAGCTTGCGGCGGATGTCGTCGAGCAGCGCGTCGCCACGGGCGCCGAGACGGTCGGTCTTGTTCACGAAGATGAGCATCGGGAGATTCGCGGAGCGCACCGCCCGCGCGAGGCGGCGCGTCTGGGGCTGCACGCCCTCGACCGCCGAAGCCACCAGCACCACGCCGTCGAGCACGCGCAGCGACCGCTCGACCTCGGCGACGAAGTCGGCGTGGCAGGGGGTGTCGATGAGGTTGACCTTGAGTCGGTTCAGCTGGAACGACGCGACCGCGGACTTGATGGTGATCCCGCGGGCCCGCTCCAACTCCAGGGTGTCGGTCTGCGTCGTGCCCTTGTCCACGCTTCCGACCGTCGCGATCACGCCGGTCTCGAAGAGGATGCGCTCGGTGAGGCTCGTCTTACCGGCGTCTACATGCGCCAAAATCCCGATGGTGACAATCGCCATGCGACACGCTTTCGCTGAAGAGGCTTCCGGCCACTGGACTCTTCAACGACTGCCGCATGGGACTCTCCTTCTGGAATCGCGCGCTTGAATCCGGTTCGGACGGCCCGCATCGCAGCTCGCCTTGAGGCTTGGCGCTCTAAACCCGAACATCGAAGCAGTCCTAAAGTCTATCAGAGCGCCGCACGGCGCGAGCGGTCGACGCTGCCGTGACCGACCCAGCCGACGATACTCGCGTCCGCCGACGGTCTCGCGACGGACGTCCAAATCGAGCATGGCACGATCCGGCAGTTCCCAAACCAGAGTTCTCAGGACAACCCAAAAGGACGGCATTGTCGCCGTCCCCTCTGCGCACGTGTGGCGCGGCCGACATCGAAGCCTGCACTCCGCGCGGCGATTAAACATTTCCGACGGCCGCATATCGGGTCTGGCGACGAAGCGGGGCAGACGAAATTCGCCCTCTTGCCGATCATGAACTGCGCGGCGTCAATTGACGCACACCCGACACGCGGCCGACGTGAGGGTTATTGGCGTTCCGCAAACATTCCGTCAGCGATGACGACGGTCGCGACCGATCCGATGGCCGGTCCCGACATCAGCCCATATGTATGCTCACGTCCGACCGGGCCAAGCGTCTGTTGCGCAGCCTGGACATCCTCCACCGAATCGTAGATCAGAATCGCGAGCCGTTTGCCTTCGCCCTGATCGAGAAGCATGAACCCCCGGTAACCTGCCATCTGAGGGGCGGCAGGGACGAGATGCTCACCGACGCTTCTGATGAGCTCCTCGGCGTTTGCATGATCGACGGTGTACGATACGACGCTTGCGGCCATGCTCATTGCGGTCTCCCCTGAACTGGCGCTGGTGATGTCAATGCAGCAGATGGAGCACGGCATTGTCGTCATCAGCGTCTGACCTTGACGGACGGACGTTTGACTTGCTGCCCAAGAGCGACCGGCGCCAGAAGATCGTCGCATCCTCAGGTTGAACGTGATCCAAAAACAGCGCGAACAGACGCCTCCCATCTCGGTACGC
>JBPCRG010000674.1:0-2606 GCA_050997095.1 Thermomicrobiales bacterium
TTCCCTTTCCCCGGAACCCCCCCGACTGCCTCCGAGCCCGAGGTGGACGAAACGGGGACGCGGAAGGAGATGGCGCGGGAGTCCTCCCCCGCCCTGGTCACGACCGGGCCGAAGCGCTGGAGGATGGTCAACGCCGGCGCTCTGGTGCACGAGATGGCCATGCTGCCGCTCCCGGCCGGGACGACCGAGGGGCAGTTCGGGGAGTACCTAACCTGGACTTTCAGCCAGCCGTTCGACGCGACCCCGATCCCCGACGCGACGCCCCCCGGCGGCCTCGCGCTCGACTACGCGCCCGTGGCCGCGATGAGCCTGCTCAGCCCTGGGCGCACGTCCTGGGTCGACATCGATCTGCCTCCCGGCCGGTACGGGGCGCTGTGCGCCGTCCCCGACGGACCTCCCCACGCCGCGCAGGGGATGTACGCCGTCTTCGATGTGGTCTAGGATGCGTCGGGCGGGCCGCTCCTCGACCCGCCCCGATCTTCCCGCAGGAAACGGGGCGAGGCCGATGGCGGGGTTGACTCTCGCGGCTCCCGACGCGCCGGCATGGCGGCGATCCGGCGTGCGTCGGCGCGCCTTCGCCGTCCTGTGGCTCGCCGTCCTCCTGCTCGCCGTCGCGATCAACGTCAAAACCGTTCCGGGCGCCTATCGCGACGCGCGGGCGCTGTCGGACATGACGCCTGGGCAGGCCGCCAATCTCCGTTCCAGTCTCGCCCGGCTGCGCCTGACGACCGATCAGTTCACGGCGTTCGCATTCGGGGTCAACCTGCTCCAATCCGTGATCGTGGTCGCGATCGGCATCCTCTTGATGCGGCGGCGGAGCGGGGACGGCTTCGTCGCGCTGGTCTCGTGCATCCTGATCGCGCAGAACGCGGCCAACTATCCGCCCGACATTCCCGGCATCTTCGCGCATTCCGCCCACGCCCAGTTCTGGATGTCGGCAGCCCGCGGCATGACCGTGCTGGCGGTCGGCGGCTTCTTCATCCTGCCCTTCCTGCTTCCGAACGGCCGGTTCATCCCGCGCTGGACCGTCTTCCCGGCGGCGTACGGGCTCCTCGGCGTGGCGCTGTTCGCCTTCGCGCCCGGCTGGAGCTTCGGACCTTTCGGGCACACGACCGGGACCACCGACCTAGTGCTGACCTTGGCCATGCTCGGCACGGCGCTCGCCTCGCAGGTGCACCGGTATCGCCGGACGTAGACGCCGACCGAGCGGCAGCAGACGAAGTGGATCGTCCTCTGCTTCGCCATCTCGTTCCCCGCCTTCATCGTCGGCGACCAGATGATCCAACGCCTGCACAGCGGCGCGGAGAGCGCCCTTGTGGCCGTCGCGTTCTCGGTCATCATGCCGGTCGCGTTCGCCGCGCTGCCGGTCACCCTGGGTTTCGCGATCCTCCGCCACCGCCTCTACTACGTCGATCTCGTGATCAACCGGACCCTGCTGCTCGTGACCATGACGGCGCTCGTGATCGGAACGTACGTCGCAGTCGTCGTCGCGCTCGGGTCGCTGATCGGCGCGCAGGGCAGCCTCCCGCTCTCGCTGCTCGCGACCGAGCTGGTCGCGGTCGGCTTCCAGCCGGTGAAGCAGCGCGTGCAGGGCGCCTTGAACCGTCTGCTCTTCGGCGACCGCGACGACCCGTACAAGGTGCTGTCGCGTCTCGGTCGGCAGCTGGAATCGACGTTCGCGCCGGACGAGATCCTGCCCGCCATCGTCCGCACGTTGACCGAGGCGCTGCGCCTGCCCTACGCGGCGGTCTACCTGGGTGGAGCGCAGCCGTCGCTCGCCGCCGCCTCCGGCGTCCCGACCGGGGAGGCGGTTCGGCTGCCGTTGACGTACCAGCAGGAACCCGTCGGCGAGTTGGTCGTCTCGCCGCGCGCCTCCGGCGAGCACTTCGGAGCCTCCGACCGGCGGCTGCTGGCCGATCTGGCGCGTCAGATCGGCGTCGCGGCGCACGCCGTCCGGCTGACGGACGACCTCCAGCGCTCCCGTGAGCGGATCGTGACCGCGCGGGAGGAGGAGCGGCGGCGGCTCCGGCGCGACCTCCACGACGGGCTCGGCGCGCAGCTTGCCGCGCTCTCCATCCAGGCGGGGGCGCTGCGCCGGGTCATCTCGACCGACCCCGACGCCGCCGTGACCCAGGCGGCGGAGCTCGGCGTCGAGCTGCGGGCTGCCGTGGCCGACATCCGCCGCCTCGTCCACGGCCTCCGGCCCCCGGCGTTGGACGAGGTCGGCCTGGTCGCCGCGCTGCGGGATCGCGCCACCCGCTACGGAACGGGCAGCATCCAGCAGCACGCCGACGGCGCGCGTTCGAGCGACCGCGGGCTGGACGTCGAGTTCACGGCCCGGGATGATCTGTCCGCGCTCCCGGCCGCGATGGAGGTCGCGATCTACCGCATCGTCGACGAGGCGCTGACCAATGTCATGAAGCACGCCAACGCGACCACATGCCGCGTCCGGCTGACCCACGACGCGGCGATCGACCTGAGCATCGAGGACGACGGCGACGGGATGTCGCCGACGATGCGCTCCGGCGTGGGTCTGATGTCGATGCGGGAGCGGGCCGAGGGGCGGGGCGGCGCCCTTTTCCCTGCCTCCCGCTCGGGGGGCCCCG
>JBPCRG010000076.1:0-3098 GCA_050997095.1 Thermomicrobiales bacterium
GCGCAGGGCGGAGAAGGCGACGAGCAGGAATCCGGACGCGAAGCACAGCTCGGCAAGCAGGTTGATCCGTGACGCGCCGTCGATCCAGCGTTGGAGCCATAGGCCGTCGCCGAGCGCGATCGATCCGACTCCGGCCAGCAGCGCCCGCGGCGGCGCGCCCGGCTCGCCGCCGCGCCGGCTGAGCGGACCGGCGAGTCCAAGCACCAGGAGCACGATCGCGCCGGCGCCGTGGACGACCGCCGTCGTCTTCATCTGCCCGCCCGCGCCGTCGTTCAGGACGTACGGGCCGACCAGGACGAGCCAGGTCAGGACGAGCAGCGCGACGACCGGAGAGACGAGGTCGAGGATCAGCTTGCGCCGGGCGTCGCGGTCGGCGGCCCGCGCCCCGAACGACACGACTCCGCAGGCGACCATCGCGACGAAAAGCGCGAACCCGGCGTTGAACGCGATCGTCGCGGTGCGGTCGTCGCTCAACTGCGCGGGATGGCTGGCGCCCCACGCCACGCAGGCCGCCGCGACCAGGAGCCACGGGCGTGCGTTCGCGTCAGTCCGGCCGCGCGCGGCAAGCAGCACCGCGATCGCCGCCTGCAACGCCGCCAGCGCGAGCACGACGCCGCGGTCGTCGAACCCGGAGCCGTCGGCCCCGAGAGCCAGGCGCCACGCGAAGATCGGCACGACGATGACGCCGAGGAGCGTGGCCAGCGCCGGAACCTTCCACGTTGGCGTTGCGACGTCGGGCACCGGGTCGAGCATGATCCATCCATGGTTGCGGGGCGCGGAACGCGTTCGCGCGGTCCGGCTCTCCGGCGGCTGCTTCGTCACAGGCGGCAATGGCAACGATAGCGGCACGCGGCGCCCCCGGCCATGGGATGGAGGGCGTCTTCGGCGCGGGAGATGTGTCCGCCCTCCGCCCGCCCGCGCCGGGATGTTCTCACCTGCCGCCCATCGCGAGGTCGCCGGTCCATCGTTCGTTTGGGCGCGTAGGTTGGCCCATCCGCCGCGGCGGGCGCGTCGGCCCGGAGACGGCGCCGTCGGACCCGGACTCGGAAACCGCCGGGCGGGGCGCGGCCAAGGGGTCGTCGATGGCCGGATCGGAGACGGGCTCGACCGCGGCATGGCCGTCGTCCGCGGCCCTAAACAGGTCCGCGAGCCGCGCGTGCAGGTCGTCGATCCCGTCGGTGAGCCGGGCGAATTCGCCGCGCAGGATCGTCGTCAACGACGCGATCGTGCGGGTGAAGGCGGCGTTGCGCTCCGCGATCTCGCCGCGCAGCAGCCCAAGCGCCGGATCGGGTCCGCCAGACTCGACGATCGTCGCCAATCGCGTGACCGCGCCCGCCATCAGCCCGAGTTCCAACCCGAGCATCGCCATCCGCCCCCGATCCTCCTCCAACTCGTGCCGCAGCCATTCCGCCCGCCTGGCGTCCTCGTCGGCGTCGCCGTCGACGCGACGCGCCAGCGCCTCGATCTTCCCGAGGAGATCCGCGCGCTCGGCGTCGCCCCGGGCGAGGGCGACCAGCCGCTGCGCGACGAGGTCGGCTCCGCGCTCGGCCACGAGCGATGAGCGCTCGACCAGACGCTGAAGCCCGGCGAACTCCTGCCGCGTCTCTTCATGGCGGGCCCGCGCCTCCTCCTGCGCGGTTTGGTCGCGCATCCGGCACTCGGCGGAGAAATCGGCGATCCACTCGATCACACGACGCTCGAACCCGTCGACGCGTTCCGCCGGGATCATCTCGGCCGCCCCTTGCCCGATCCGCGGCATCGGCCGGCCTGGGCCCGAAACGCCGCGGGCGTCCGACTCAATCGCCTGCGCGCTGATCACCGTCACTGGCATTCGCTCGATCAATTTCTCCTCGATTTCCTCCGACGATCTGCCGGCCCGTTCCCACTCCTGGATGGAACGGAGCACATCGACGGCTTCGACCGGGTGCATGAGCTTGCGCCCGATCCGCACGCTGGGCACGAACATCATGAAGCGGTCGCGATACCCCGTCGCGGCCTGAAGGGGGATGTCGGACTGGGCGGCGAGGGAGGCGAGATCAAGCAGTTCCATGCATCCATCCTACCTACGCCAAAGGTCCTGTGGAGCGGAATCGAGGCGTGAATGACGAAAGTACCGGGTCATCCAGGACCTCGGGACTCCCCCGATCGGGGGGCAGACTCCTAGACTGATCGGGCTGGCCGGGGTCCCGCATGGCATGGCCGACCCGGAAATGCCAACCGTCGGCGGTCGTCGCAACGATGCGCCGGACAAGTTTTGAGCCTCGCGACCGTCTCCCATCATCCCGACGACTCGCCGCCCCGATCCTGACGCCCCCGAGCAGACAAGGCCTGTCCGAAGGCGAAAAGCAAGAAGGAGTCGGCCATGGCCCCGATCACCGCCCAACGCTGCAGAGAGTGCGGGGCTCCCTTCGCACTGGACGACCGCTTCTGCGCCACCTGCGGCGGGGGCCGGCAGCCTGTCGGCGCGGTCGTGTCGCCCGCCTCCCTCGCGATCGACCAGACGGCGCGCCTGCGGAGCCTTCCCCTCGGGCAGCCCCTTGAATTCGCGTCCGCGCACGGGACCGAAGCCGGCGGCCGTTATGCCGCCCAACCCACGCCTCCCTTCTCCGCTGCGGAGCGACACTCCGCGGCGGAGACCGACGTCGCGCCGAGCGCGCCGCGCCGCAGCCGGAGGAAGTTCGCCGCGCTGGGCGCCGCGATCGTTCTGGTCTGCGTCATCGCCGTCGGCGGCTTCTACGCCATCCGCGTCCGCAACGCGCTCCACGCGATGAATGCCGAAAGCACCCCGAGCTCGAGCATCTCGGTCGCCGCGCTCGGCGGCTCCAGCGACGCGACTATCGACACGGGCGCCGCCCGCACCGCCGTCGCCAACGCGCGGTCGGCCATGCCTCCCCCTGCCGGCGACGCGGCCGCCGCGCTTCCGACGTCCGGAAACGCCACGAACACCGCCGAAGCGACGACGGTGAGGAGCATCCCGGCGCCCCCGCAGCCTGCGGCGACCGAAGCCCCCGCCGCCGCGCCGACCGCGACGGGAACCGGCGCTGCGACCGACGTCCCGGTCGTCCCCCCGGTCGCCACGGGCTCGGCCGTCCCGGTGG
>JBPCRG010000131.1:0-16155 GCA_050997095.1 Thermomicrobiales bacterium
CAACACGACCGTGGTCTTCAACCCGGACGGCGACATCGTCGCGCGCTACAGCAAGATCCACATGTTCGACGTCGTGCTGGACGGCGTCGCGACCTACGAGGAGTCGGCGACCGTCGCGCCGGGCGACGAGATCGTGACCGTCGACGTGGACGGGGTGACGGTCGGGCTCGCGATCTGCTACGACCTGCGCTTTCCGGAGCTCTTCCGGATCCTGGCGCTGCGCGGAGCCGAGGTGATCGTGCTGCCCGCGGCGTTCACGATGACGACCGGCAAGGACCACTGGGAGATCCTGATCCGCGCCCGGGCGATCGAGAACGGGGTCTTCATGGTCGCGCCCGGTCAGGTCGGCGCCGACGAATCCGGAAAGTGGTGCTACGGCCGCTCCCTGATCGTCGATCCGTGGGGAATCGTGCTCGCGACCGCCCCGGACGCGGAGACGGTCATCGCGGCGACCCTCGACCGCTCGCTGCTGGAGCGGACGCGGCGCCAAGTGCCGTCGCTCGCGAACCGGATGCCCGAACGCTACGCCTGGCCGGAACTGCCCGTGACCGTCCGCTAGGCGGTGCGCGCTCTGCGCGGCCCGATGATCTGTGCCAGACGGCCGAGTCGGACCCGGCGGCGGGTCGGCCTGACGGCGCTGACCGTCGCGCTCGCCTTGGCGGGCTGCTCGACGCGCGACGCCGCCTCCCCCGCGACGGCGACGGCCGACCCCGTCTTCACGATCGTCACGCCGACGCCCCGGGTCCAGACCTCTTCCCCGACGGCGGGCGCCGATCAGGCGCGCACCTACGTGGTGCAACCCGGCGACACGCTCTCGGCCATCGCCGCCCAATTCGGCGTCTCGCCCGCTGAGCTGCGCCTCGTCAACTGCATCGACGACCCGGACAGCATCCGCGTCGGTCAGGAGCTGCTGATTCCGACGCCCGGCGCCCAATGAAAATGCCGATGGCTCAGGCCGCGGCATCGGCCGATCATCGGCGCTTCGCCCGGACGGCGCCGAAGGCCGCGCCCAGCGCAACTCCCAGCGCGATCCCGATCGCGAGATTGCCGAACGCGACGCCCAGCGTCGCACCCAGCGCGATTCCGAGTCCGATCCCAGACCCGATCCAGTTATTCTGCCGATCGGAACCAGGCCGCTTGTCCATCGCCGAGTTCTCCTCTTATTTTCGTCGCTGCGTCAAACCAGCCGCCGCAGATGTCGATGCTTCGAACAAACTGTGCACGATGCGGCGGAGTTTGAGTCACACGCCGGTCGGTGCCGTTCCGGGGATGGAAGCGGATGCGTGGTCCACCGATGATCCTCCCATGCCTTTCCTCGCCCCTCCTCGGGCACATGAGCGGAACGTCGGCTGTTGACGGGATTTTGGGGGTATGCTAGCGTACCGCCAGTTCAAGAGTCCGTCGTTTCGCAGGCCATCGCCCACAGTTCCCGCCCATTTCGCGGCGAAGCGATGGGAATTGTTTTCAATGGCTGCGAAAGATTGCGACTGCCGTGCAGCCGTCGCGGGCCTCCACCAGAGCGAGGGAGGAGGGATCGGCACAGGAAAGCGTCGTCTCACTTCGGCGCGCTTCCGATCCGAGGGCCGGATGCACGTGCCTAGGGTCTGGAATCGGCGTCTGCGGATTGCGGATCGATCGTGAGAGGAGCGGACCAGGTGACCAAGCCGAGCTATGAGCTGTTCGACGACATGCAGAAGGGCCGGATCTCCCGGCGGGACTTCCTGCGGCGCAGCGCCGCCGCCGGCGCCGCGACCCCGCTGATCGTGGGCTACCTCGACCGTGGCTCGGCCGCCGCCGCGCCCGCCACCCGTCTCCTGCTGACCCCCTCCCTCTCCCAAGCCGGGCCGCTCCAGCCGCCAGCCGAAGGAGCCGACACCTCCGACGCGCTCGTCTTCCGGGGCTGGGACTACAACGTTCCGATCGTCCAGGACAACGTCGCCAAGTTCAACGAGCAGTACAAAGAGAACGTCGACTACCAGACCGTGGCGGGCGACTACATCTCGATCATGGAGAACTTCCACATCTCCAACCAAAAGCTGGACCTTGCCTACGCCAACCCCGCGACCGTCTACCGCTGGTCGGTCCCCGGCTGGATCGTCGATTTTGAACGCTTCTGGAGCGTCGACGACGCCCGCGGCGAGATGTACGACGGTGTCCGCGCCTCCCTCTCCGTCGCCGGCAAGCTGTACGGTCTGCCGTATTTCGTCTCGATCCGCGGCACGATGATGGCGAACAACGTGCTGCTGGAGAAGGCGGGGATCACGCCGGACAAATATCCCAAGACTTGGGCCGAACTCTACGACCAGGCCCGGCAGATGAAGAAGGACAAGGTCGCCGAGTTCCCGCTGCTGCCCCATTGGTTCACCGGCGGCGGAGCCTGGTACGGCATCTCCTGGGCCTATCTCTTCGAGTGCCTGAACACCGGGGCGAAACTCTTCGACGACGCGAACAAGCCGGTCTTCGACGACGCGTCGCTCAAGATTCTCGCCAACTGGCGCAAGCTGGTGGAGGAGAAGATCATTCCGGAGCAGGTGATCACGATGGTCCAGCAGGAGTTCATCGACTCCTTCGCGGGCGGCAACTACGCTTACAGCCCGCAGCAGACCTACGATCTCAAAACGTTCAACGATCCGCAGACGTCGAAAATCCCGGGCAAAGTCGCGATCGTGCCGGTCGTCGACCAGCCATGGGGTCTGATCGACGAAGGCATCTACACCGTCAGCAACCGCAATCAGAGCGAGGATCGCCTCCAGCGCGACTATCGCCTCGGCGGCTTCTTCGGGTATCGCGACAAGGCGGGCGACCTCTTCGTGGCGAAGCGGTGGGCGATCGAGAGCGCGCTGAACTCCGGCTACAAGGCGGTCCTCGACGATCCCGAAGTCGTCGCCGCCTACAACAAATGGCTGCCGGATCCGGCGATGCGCGAGACGATCCGCAACGTGGTGGACAAGGGCCAGTTCCCGAAGGTCTGGCAGACATTCTGGTGGGAAGAGTTCAACGCCCAGATGATCACGGAGCTGCCAAAGGCCGTTCTCGGCCAGACTCCGGTCGAGGAAGTGCACGCGAATCTCAAAAAGCTGGCCACCGAGCTGGCCGAGCGCTACTCCGCGTAGGCGTTCGAGCGGTTTTGAGCGGAACGGCGCGTCGGGAACCGGCGCGCCACCCCCCGCTTTGTCTCGTTGCAGCCGGCTCAGACGCCGTTGGAGGGCAGCACCATGGCGACGACGGTCGGCGCCGCGCCCGCTGGGGGGGATGGCGGCGGGCGGCGGCGGTGGAGTTCGTCGCGGTTGAGCGAGGGCCAGTTCGCGCTGGTCCTGACGATTCCCGTGATCGTCGCGCTGCTGCTCGTGATTCTTGCGCCGACGGCCTATTCCTTCTGGATGAGCCTGCACCGCATCGACTTCATCTTCAATAAAACCGAGTACATCGGATTCGCCAACTATCGCCGGGCGTTCAAAGCCCCGGAAGTCCGCCACGCGCTCCAGACCACCCTCTACTACACGGGGCTGACGACGTTCCTCAGCGTCGCGCTCTCGGTCGGCGGGGCGCTCCTGCTCAATGAGCAGTTCCGCGGGCGGCGCATCCTGATGACCGTGGCGATCCTGCCCTGGGCGGTCTCGACCTACGCCACCGCCGTGATCTGGCGCTACCTGTACAGCATCGACTGGGGTCCGGTCAACGCAATCCTGATCCGGTTGGGCTTGATCGACAAGCCATTCAACTTCCTGTCCGCGAGTTGGGCGGTGCCTTCGTCCGCGATCGCCCACGCCTGGCAGATCACGCCGCTCGGGCTCTATTTCATCCTTGCCTCGATGCAGGTCATTCCCGAAGACCTCTACAAGATGGCGCGGGTCGACCGCCTCGGAGCCTTCGGACGCTTCCGCCACGTGATGCTGCCCTACCTCAAGGCGCCGATTTTGATCGTGGCCGTGCTCGTGACCGCCGAGGCGGCGCGGATCTTCGACCTCATCCTCTTCCTGACCGGCGGCGGCCCGGGCGACTCCTCGACGACGCTGACCTACGAGATCTACCGCAACACCTTCCAGGCGCGCCGGTACGACTACGGCGCGGCGCTCGGCTGGATCCTCGTCGCCGTCGTCTTCGTAATTACGACGGTCTATTTCCTGCTGCTGACTGTCCGACGGCGGCCCAAGGCGGCGATTGACGGCGCGGCGGCGGACTCGTGAGCCTGGTTCCTGAACTGCCCGCACCAGCCATCATCCGCATCGGGAGAGCCGTCCGATGAACGTCCGGAAGCTTGTCGTCGGAACATCGGCGGTCCTCTTTCTGCTCTGGACGATCGTTCCCCTCTACTGGGTCGTCTCGATGTCGTTGATGTTCAAGCCGGAGCTGCTGTCGAGCCCGACCCACTTCTATCCGCACCATCCGACCGGTAGCAACTACACCCGGCTCTTCGGGAAGCGCGCGACCGGGCCGGACGGCACGGATCTGCCCCCCGTCGGCCAGGCTCCTCAGATCCGCCGCGGTCTCGTCAACAGCACCGTGGTCGCGCTCTCGGTCGTCGCGCTGACCATGCTGATCGCGCTGCCGGTCGCCTACGCGCTTGGGCGGCTCAGCTTCCGGGGCAAAAACATACTGCTCCTCGCGATCATCACGAGCCGATCCTATCCTCCGCTCGCGATCATCATCCCGTTCTACTACTTCTTCACCCGTGTCCATTTGCAAAGCTCGTTGCGGGGTCTGGTCGTCGTCTACCTGACGGCGTCGATCCCGCTGGTCGTCTGGATCATGACCGGCTTCTTCCGCTCGCTGCCGCGCACGGTCGAGGCGGCCGCGCGGGTGGACGGCAACACGCGGTTCCAGGCTTTCTACCGCGTGATCCTGCCGATGTCGGCGCCGGGGGTGGCGGTGGTCGCGGCGATCGCGTTCATGACCGCCTGGAACGAGTTCGCGTTCGCGATGTACCTGACTTCGGGGTCGCCGGCGCAGACGTTCCCCCCCACGCTCTCCGGCCTCTTCTTCATGGTCTCGCTGCCGAACGAGATGGCGGCGGCGCTGGTGCTCTCGATGATTCCGCCAGCGGTCCTGGCCTATCTCTTCCAGTCGCGCATCCGCAATCTCAACCTGGTCGATCCGCTCTGATGGGGCGCGACCGAGCCGTCCCGATCTTCAGCGTCTCCGCGTTTCGGTGAGGACTCTCCGATGAATCTCGCGCCCCCCATCGCCATCCAGCCGACGGCCTCGATCCGGTTCGATGCCGTCGACAAGCGGTTCGACGCGTTTCACGCGGTCCGGGCGCTGGATCTGGAGATCCAAGACGGCGAGCTGCTGGTGCTGCTCGGCCCCTCGGGCTGCGGCAAGACCACGACCCTGAACATGCTGGCCGGTCTGGAGCGGCCGAGCGGCGGCCGGCTGCTCTTCGGCGGCCGCGTGATGAACGAGGTTCCGCCGGAGGAGCGCGACATCGCGATGGTCTTCCAGTCGATCGCGCTCTATCCGCATCTGAACGTGCGCGACAACATCGGTTTCGCGCTGCGCGCCCGGAAGATGAAAAAGGACGTCGTCGCCCAGCGGGTGGCCGACGTCTCCGCCATCCTCGCCATCGGTCAGCTCATGGACCGCAGAATTCATCAGCTCTCCGGCGGTCAGCGGCAGCGGGTGGCGATCGCGAAAGCGCTCGTGCGCCGGCCCCGGCTTTTCCTGCTGGACGAGCCCTTCTCCAGTCTCGATGCGGAGTTGCGGCGGCAGATGCGCGGTGAGCTGGTCCGCATCCATCGCGAAGTGGAGACGACGATGGTCTTCGTCACCCACGATCAGGAAGAGGCGATGGCGATCGCCGACCGAATCGCCGTGATGAACGCCGGCCGGCTGATCCAGGTGGGTCCGCCGCTGGACCTCTACCAAGCGCCGACGAGCCTCTGGGTTGCGCGCTTCATCGGCTCCCATCCGATCAACGTGCTGCCCGCGACGTTCGACGCGACGGCGGAGACGGCGTCGTTGCTGCCGGGAGGGACATGGGTCGTCACCGTGCCCTCCTCGTTCGCCGCCGGGTCCCGCGGCCGCATTGCGGGCGGCGCGGTCCATCTGGGCATCAGGCCCGAGCATCTGATGATCGAGGGCGGCGCCCCCTCCCCGGCCGACGAAACCGCCGGGGAGATCTACACCCGCCAGATCCTCGGCACCGAGATCCTCTACGAAGTCAAGACGGCTGGAGAGACGCTGCGGGCCGTCGCGCCGACTTCGCGTCTCTACGATGTCGGTCAGCAGGTGCGGATCCGGATCGACTGGACCAACGTCTTCCTCTTCGACCGCGCGACCGAGGCGGCGATCACCATCTGAAGGACCCCCGCCGGGTCGAATGGGAAGGAAGTCGCGTTCCGGCGCGAAGATGTTGACGGACGCCGAAAGCGCGTGCTAGATTTTCTTCAGGTTGAGGCGGACGCGCCGACACCGTTGACCATCCTCCCGACACATACCGTCAAGGATAAAGGAGGTGATGCCTGTGAGTAGTCATTTGTCGATGGGTATCGCGACTGAGGTTGCGATCTTTTAGTTCACGCTCGTCGTGATACCCATTGTGCGAAGGGCCGATCCGAAAGGGTCGGCCCTTTGTGCATCCGAAATCCATGCAGGGACGGCGCGGCTCGCGCGCGTCCGACTCCGGGAAGGCACGGGACGCGATGGCGATCGAGATCGGCCTCTTCGACATCATGCAGGTGGACCCGGTCGACGGGGCCGGGCACGCCGACGTCTACCGGCGGCGGCTCGACGACCTCGCGCTCGCCGACGAGCTCGGCTTCCGCTTCGCGTTCACCGCCGAGCGCCACTTCATGCCGCACTACCGGTGCTCGTCCCCGACCGCCTGGATCGGCGCGGCGTCGCAGCGGACCAAGAACCTCCGCCTCGGCGTGCTCGCCTACACCCTGCCGATCCACAACCCCGTGCTCCTCGCCGAGGAGATCGCCACGCTCGACCACCTGACCGGGGGCCGTCTCGAGGTCGGGGTCGGCCTCGGCCATCGGACGGAGGAGTTGATCGGCCTCGGCGTCGATCCCGGGCAGCGCATCCCAATCTTTCAGGAGCGGCTGGCGATCATGGAGGCGCTGTGGACGGGCGGCCGCATCGACATCGGGAGCGACCACAACACGGTGCGCGACGTCGCGATCAACCCGGTCCCGTGCCAGAGCCCCCGCCCCCCGCTCTGGTACGCGGGCGTCGATCCCGGCGCGGCGAACTGGGCGGGCAGCCACGGGATGAGCCTGGCGATCGGATTCGCCCCCTCGCGCGATCTCGTGCCCGCCGCGGGCGCGTTCCGCGCCGGATGCGTGGAGCGGGCCCAGCCGTCCGATCCCGACCACGAGGACCGACCGGGATCCGGCCGCGTCGCCCTGATGCGGCACACCTACGTCGCAGACAGCGACGAGGCCGCGCGGGCCGAGATGACCGACGATCTCTATCGCCTGCAATCGCTGGGCGCGGATGCCGAAGGGAGCCGCGTCGATCGCCGCGGGAGCGCGGCGGCCGAGATGGAGCGGCTGATCGCGCACGAGATCTTCGTCGCCGGGAGCCCCGAAACCGTCGCGAACGCGATCGCGCGGGCCGGCGACGAACTCGGCGCGACGCTCTATCTGGCCAACGTCTACGCCGCCGGCGTGGAGGACGGGCGCGTCCACCGCACGATGCGGCTGCTGGCCGGAGAGGTGCGGGAGCGCGTCGACGAGCTGGCCGCGGCCGCCAGTCTGATCTGCGCCTTCAGTGGTCTGCGCATGATTAATTGGGATTGTCGCCGACGGCGCCGCGCCTCCCCCATCGTCATTCCGAGCGGAGCCCGCAGGCGGAATCGAGGAATCGCTTCGACCAAAGGGAGATCCGTCGTCGGTCCGGGCGACGTCACTCGACCTTGCACAAACCACTCAGGACTTTTGCCGACACGAGGCCGACGCTCCGGACGAAAAAGGCGGGAAGCCGGCCTGCACCGGCGTCCCGCCTTCCTTCAGTCGAGCACTCCCCGGTCAGGAAGCTTCGTCCGCCGCCGGGGCCGCCGGGGCGGCTGGGGTTGCCGGATCGACGAAGTCGCCGACGACGACCTCCGCCTTCGCCTGCGCCATCACGGTCGCGATCACCTGATCCTCGGCCGTGATCAGGGTGATCCCGGCGGGAAGCTTCAGGTCGCTCGCGTGGAAGGTGTCGCCGACCGCGCGCAGATGGGTGACATCGGCGTCGATCTGATGCGGGAGCACGTGCGGCAGACCGCGCACCTCGACCTCGTCGTGCACCTGGCTGAGGATCCCCTCGGCCTTGGTCTCGCCGTGGTGGAGCACGACCGGCACCGAGGCGGTCAGTTCCCGCAGCAGGTTGGGGGCGAAGAAGTCGACGTGCAGCGGCACGTACCGGACCGGCTCGACCTGGACCTCGCGGATGAAGACCTGCTGGTCGCCGCCCTCCCACTCCAATTTGAAGAGGGTCGCGTGGCCGTACGTGGTGTAGAACTTCTCGAGATCCCGGCGATTGACCGAGACCTGGATCGTCCCCTGCACCGCAGGCCCGTAGACCACGCCGGGGACGAGACCCGCGCGCCGCAGCGCCTTCACTTGCTTGCCGAGCACCGTACGCGGTTCGGCCCTCAGAATCAGTTCTTTAGCCATGGCTGACTCCTACCTCCTGCTCCTTCCGCCGGGACCGGACCTCGTCACGCCCCCGGCCGCAGCCCACGCCGCGCGACCGGGGAGTCTACCACGCGCCGTGGCCCGTGCAGAGGCTGAAACCGCTTTGGGCGTCGATTTTCAATCGATAAGGTGTTTTCCGCCGAATCGGGCGGACGTTTCTTGACACGTTCAGCGAACGACGCGTAGGATTCGCCAGCCGTCACGCAGATACGCGCGCTGTGTCGAGAAACGGCGGTGAATCGCATTTTGCGCGTCTCCGATCTCCTAATTCGGCGGTCTTCGACGGGGGCCCCATCGTGATCCCGACCTTCGGCCGATGATCCGGTCGGAAGATGGGGCGGCAGTCAGCTCTTGAACGTCCCGTTCATCATCCGAAAGGGCGATCCATGGCCCAGTACCTCATCCGCCGCGGCCTGATCTCGGCCGTCACCCTCGTCGCGATCAGCATCGTGGTGTACTCGATCCTCGCGCTCGCCCCGGGCGATCCGCTGTCGGGGTTCGCCAACAACCCCAACGTGCCCGCCAGCCTGCGCCAGGCGATCCGCAAGAAGATGGGCATCGACGACCCGATCCACGTCCAGTACATCAAATGGGCGAAGAACTACGCCTCCGGCGACTGGATGCAGTCGTACACCTCGAAAAGCCCGGTGCGGGACACGGTGCTGGGGCGGCTGCCGGTCACGCTCGGGATCATCGGCTCGTCGTTTCTGCTCAGCCTGCTGATCGCGATCCCGATCGGCGTGATCGCCGCGTTGAAGCAATATTCCATCTTCGACCAAGTCTCGACGACGTTCGCCTTCCTCGGGTTCAGCCTGCCCACGTTCTTCACGGGCCTGCTGCTGATCACGTTCTTCAGCGTGAAGCTGCACTGGCTCCCCTTCGTCTACGACTCGACGACCCACGGTTTCTGGCCGAACGTGAAGCAGTCGATCATGCCGGTGACCGTGCTGTCGCTGGCGGGCTCGGCGTCGCTGACGCGTTTTGTGCGCGCCTCGATGCTGGAGGTGATCAATCAGGACTACGTGCGGACCGCCCGCGCGAAGGGGCTGCGCGAGCAGGCCGTCGTGGTCGCCCATGCGATGCGGAACGCGCTGATCCCCGTCGTCACCATCATCGCGCTGCAGATTCCGGAGATCTTCGGCGGGGCGATCATCACCGAGCAGATCTTCCGCGTCCCGGGCATCGGCTCGCTCCTGATCGACTCGATCGGCAGCAAAGACACGCCGGTCGTGATGGCGATCACCTTCGGGATCGCGATTCTGGTCGTCTTCTTCAACGTGGTCGCCGACGTCACCTATGCGTTCCTCGATCCGCGGATCAAGCTGAGTTAGGCGATGACCACGACCGGGCGACGTCTCGGCGTCACGATCCCGACAGTCCTCACGCGCGATCGACGCGGCTCGCGCCAGGAGAAGAACGATGTCGCAGCACGTTAATGTTGCTCCGTCCGGAATGGGGTCGGCGGCGATCCCCGTCGACGGCGCGGGGTCTCCCCGGCTCGGCGACGTCGACCTCTCACGGATGCGGAAGCAGCGCTCGCTCTGGAACAACGCCTTCCGCCAGTTCCGCCATCACCGGCTGGCGATGGCGGGATTGTGCATCTTCGTCTTCTTCATCCTCGCCACCCTGACCGGCCCCCTCGTCTACCGGGTCAAGATCAACGACATCGACTTCAGCATCCAGAGCACGTCGTTCACCTGGGCGCACCCGTTCGGCGCCGACTCCCTCGGCCAGGACATCCTCGCCCGCATCCTCTGGGGCGGACGGATCTCGCTGGCGGTCGGCCTCTGCTCCGCGCTCGTCTCGATCTGCCTGGGCACGCTGGTGGGCGCGATCGCCGGGTTCTTCGGTGGGTCCACCGACAGCCTGCTGATGCGCATCACCGACCTCTTCATCAGCCTGCCGCAGCTGCCGCTCCTGCTGCTGATCACGTTCCTCTTCCGGGACGCGATCTTCAACCTGTTCGACCGGCGCTTCCACAACGGCAACCTCGGCATCTTCGTGCTGATCGTCTTCGTGATCTCGATCCTCGCCTGGATGTCGACGGCCCGCCTCGTCCGCGCGAGTTTCCTCTCCATCCGCGAGAAGGAGTTCGTCGAGGCGGCCCGCGCGATCGGCGCGACCCGCTCGACGCTCATCTTCCGGCACATCCTGCCCAACGTGCTCAGCTCGGTGATCGTCGCCGCGACCCTGGCCGTCGGCTCCGCGATCATCACCGAATCGACCCTGTCGTTCCTCGGGCTCGGATTTCCGTCGGACGTCCCGACCTGGGGGCGCATGCTCTTCGACGCCAAGGACTACATCCAGTTCACGCCGCACGAGGCGTTGATTCCCGGGATGATGATCTTCCTGACCGTGCTCTCGATCAACTACATCGGCGACGGGCTGCGCGACGCGCTCGACCCGCGCAAGACCCAGTAGCCGACCATCCCAGCACAGGAGCGTGCCGTCCTTGGTCACCGAGCACAGCAATCTGGAGATGCGGACGATCACCGAGCCGGTCTACGAGTGGAAGGACCACAGCCGGTACGTCGAGGTGATCCCGGTCCAGACCGGCTGGCTGACCGTCTGGGGAAAATACGAGGATCTGGGCGAGACCAAGCATGTCCACGGCACGCGCACGTACCGCGACATCGCGGGCGTCCGTCGCCGGATCGCCGACGTCATCCTCGACTTCACCCGGAAGCCTTCCGAGGTCCGGGACGCCCTCATGCTCTTCGACCGCCAAGGCGGCCTGCCCGCCCACAAGCCCAAGGCGCTGGCGGAGCCGCTGTAGGACGGAGCTTCTTGGTGTTCCATCATCCCGACTGCTCCGACTATGGACAATCGACCCATTGGAGCCGGGACGACGAGATCCTTCGTGCCTCAGTAGTCCGTCAAGGCTTTCCTGCCGGGTCGATGTGGCCCGATTCCCGCCTGACGGTGGTCTCCAGACCCGACAGTCGGCCCTTGACGGACTACTCAGGATGACGGCGGAGGGGACGGCTCCCGCCTGTCATTCTGACGAAGGAAGAATCTCGTCATTCCTGGTGTATCAGCCCGACCATCGCCAAACGGCCCACTAGAGGAAGGAAGCTGAGATACTTCGTGTCTCAGGTATGATCTGACAGCGGAGGAGTGGCACCCCAAATGTCATTCCGACGCAGGAAGAATCTCCTCGGGCTTGGCAGACCGGACGCATGCCTGTGGTCAGACCACCGACGGGAGTGCGCGGGTCGCGCGCAGCCAAACCGCCTGATACGGCCCCAGTGTAAGATGGTCGTCCGCGGAGACCCGCCGCCCTTCCAGCAGATCGACCATCTCGTAGGCGAGTTCGGCGATGCGGAGCGTGTTCGCCGGGACCGTCTGCGGCCGCTCGGTGACGTTGACGAGCGCCAGCAGCCGTTCGCCCGAGCCCGGCCCGCCATGCCGGACGTAGGCGAAGACGTGGTCGTTCGCCGGATCGACGATCGCCGTGTCCAAGCCCGATCCGGCGAAGACGGAGTTCGCGGCGCGGACCTCGATCATCCGCCGCAGCCCCGCGAAGACGCGCCCCTCGACCGTGGCGGGATCGTGGCGGCGGGCACGCCGCGCGGCGTCGGCGATCGGGCGATGCACCCAGCGGCTGTCCCCGGCGTGGTCCGGGTCGTCGGCGTAGCCGTAGTCGTTGAGCGTCGCGGTCTCGTCGCCGATGTAGAGGAGTGGGATGCCCCCGATTGAGAGCGCGACGCTGTGGAGGGCGAGGATCCGCCCGACCGCGAGGTCGACCTCCGCCGGAACCTCCTCGCGGATCGCCTTCTCCAATCCGGCCAGCGACGCCGCCGTGCCGGAGATCCGCGCGTCCCCCGTTTCCGGATTCTCCTGGAAGGGCAGGCCGCGGGCGAAGCTGCCGGGGAAGCGGCCGGTGTAGAACGCGTTCAGGAATCGGCGGTGATCGTAGCCGTCGATCCCGAGCGCGGCCGCGTCGGCGTCGTCGAACGTCCAGCCGATGTCGTCGTGCGAGCGGACGTAGTTGACCCAGGCGCAGCCCGCCGGGAGGGGAAACCAATGCGCCATCGACCGGCGCAGCAGGCTCGCGTTCCGCGTCGCCAGCGACTCCCAAAGCAGCGCCATCAGCAGCGGGTTGTAGGAGAGCTGGCACTCGGCCGGGTCGATGTACGACGCGACTTCGGCGGGGTGGACGATCGCCTCGGATTTGAAGAGGAGCGCGGGGGCCGCGATCCGCGCCATCGCGTTGAAGGCGCGCACGAGCAGATGCGCCTCCGGCAGACTCTCGCAGACGGTCCCCAACCGCTTCCAGACGAAGGCCACCGCGTCGAGCCGGAGGATCTCGACCCCGGCGTTCGCGAGAAAGAGCATCTCGCCCGCCATCCGCCGGAAGACCTCGGGGTTGGCGTAGTTCAAGTCCCATTGGAACGAGTTGAACGTCGTCCAGACCCAGCGCCCGCCCGCGCCGATCTCGGGACGCCACGAAAAGCTGCCGCGGCGCTGATCCGGGAAGATCTCGCGCAGGGTCAGGTCATAGGCGTCGGGCATCGTCCGGTCGGTGAACATCAGATAGGCGTTGCGCTCCTCGTCGTCCGGGTCGGCGCGCGCTTCTTTCGCCCAAGCGTGCTTATCGGAGGTGTGGTTGAAGACGAAATCGAGGACCAGGCTGATCCCCGCGACGCGAAGCTCCGCCGCAAGTTCGGTCAACTCCGCCATCGTGCCCAGCGCGGGGTCGACGTCGCGGTAGGAGGAGACCGCGTAGCCGCCGTCGCTGTTGCCCGCGGGCGCGGCGAAGAGCGGCATCAGATGCAGGTAGGTCAGTCCCAGCTCGCGGAAGTAGGGGATGCGCGCGCTGACTCCATCGAGATCGCCCGCGAAGCGGTCGACGTAGCAGACGGCCCCGATTATGCGCTCGGAGACGAACCACCCGGGCTCTTCGCCACGCTCCTCGTCCAGCCGCCGCATCGGCTCGGGCCGCGCGAAGGCGGAACCGACGGCCAACTCCAGAAAGCGCTCAAGATGGAAGAAGAAGTCGTACCGGCCGCCGTAGACCCGGCGCAAGGGCTCGAACAACGCCCCGAAATGGGCGTCGAGCCGCCCCTTAACCGCGTCCCATTGGCGGGGATCGACCGCCCGCTCCGCCGCGAAGGTCGCCTCAAGCCGCGGCAGCAACCGACCCAGCGATCTCGCCGCGTCCTTCTCCACCCTCCGCTCCTCGCCGACCGGACCCGCGCCCGTCGGGCGCAATTATCTGTCTCGGATTGTACCTGAGGGCGGCTGGGACGCTATTTCCGCCACGTTCCACAAACACCCGCGCTCGGCGGATGTCGGATATCGAGAACGATGACGAGATCCTTCGTACCTCAGGATGACGGCGGAGGGGACGGCTCCCGCCTGTCATTCTGACGAAGGAAGAATCTCGACGTTTTTGTCGGGTGCGGACGTGACGCCGGGTTGGACCGGCCTACACCGCCAGCAACCCCCGGCGGGTCGCCAGGGTCACGGCTTCGGTCCGGCTGCCGGCGCCGAGCTTGGCCAGCAGCGAGCCGACGTGGAACTTGGCGGTGTGCTCGCTGATGCCCAGCTCGCGCGCGATGCCCTTGTTCGGCAGCCCGGTCGCGACCAGCGCCAGCACCTCGCGCTCGCGCGCGGTCAGCGTCTCGCCCTGGCCGGTCGATCCGGCGTCGATCCGGGTGTGGACGTGGATGCCCGCCGCGGCGATCACCGCGGGGTCGATCACGGTCAGCCCCTGCGCCACGGCGCGGACCGCAAGCGCGAGCCGATCGCCGTCGGCATCCGGACCGAGGTAGGCGACCGGGCCGCCGTCCAGGCCCGCGCCGTCCACGGAAGGGTCGCCCCCGACGTGGACGAAACCGGCCTGCGGGTACTGCTCGGCGAGGGCGTCGAGCCGGCTCGCGCGAACGCCGACCACGTCGGCGACGAGCACGCACGGGATCGAATCGGGTCCGGAGTCCGCCGAGTCGGTCACCGGCCGCATGTCGGGCTGGCTGAAGAGGAGGGAGCGGAACCCGGCGCGGATCGCGGGGTAGCCCGCCTCCACCATCACCCGGATGCTCCCGCCGCCGTCCGCCGATTCCGCGACGCCCACGCCGTCCGCGAGCATGGAGAGGAGCCCGTCCCCCTCGAGCGGGACGGGCTCGGACGCACCCGGGCCGCCCGTCACTCCTCCCACACGCGCTCCGTGGGCACGACGACGAAGTTGCGGGGCTCGCCGCCGCGGAGGACCGCGATCTTGACGGTGTCGCCCGGTTTGAGGCGTAGCATCGCGGCGGGCAGCGACTCCTGATCGACCACGCTCATCTCGCTGATGCCGACGACGACGTCGCCGACGATCAGCCCGGCGCGGTCAGCCGGGGTGCCCTCGATCACCTGCGTCACGACCAGACCGGCCTGATGCCCCGCCTGCCGGATGTCGCGGACGAAGGTGACCTCGATCCCCAGATAGGCGTTCGGCCGGGCCGCCGGGCCGCCTTCGACGAAGCGCTCGACCGCCTGGCTGGGGATCGCCAGCGAGAGCTGGCCGGCGACCATCGTGTTGATCCCGATCACCCGGCCCCAAGCGTCCACCAGCGGACCGCCGGAGTTGCCGGGGAGCAGCATGACGTCGGTCTGCAGATGGTCGCCCATCCGCGGGCCGCCCTCCGCCGCGGCCTGTCCCGCCGCGACCACGATCCCCGCGGTCACCGCGTCGCGGAAGCCGAGCGGATGCCCGACCGCGATCGCGAGCTGACCCGGGCGCACGGTCGACGAATCGCCGATCTCCGCGGCGGGCAGATCGGTCGCGGCGATCTTGATCACCGCCAGATCCAGATCGGGATGGACCGAGGCGACGATGCCGGTGAACTTGCGTCCGTCGGCCAAGACGACCTCGGCCTGTTTGCTGTCGCCGACGACGTGGCGGTTGGTGACGATCTCGCCGTCGGCGCGCCAGATCACCCCCGCGCCGTTGCCGCCGCCCCGATAGACGAGCACCGTCGATTCCCGCACTTTGGCGGCGATCTCGGCGATCTCGGCGGAGAGCGTTCCAGCGGACACGGCCTGCTCGATGCTGATGGCCATGCGGCCCCTCATTTCTTTTCTCAATGATTCTAGACGGTGGGACTGGCTGAGTGGGGAGTCTGGGTTACGGGTCTGCGGCCCCCTAACCCCCCGGCCCCCTTCCCCCCGACGATCGGGGGGAAGGGGGAGGACGCAGGACGACGACGACGGCGACGCTATTTGCGTTCGGCGACGGTGACGGAGAGGCGCTGGAGCGCGCCGCCGCGGATGACGGTGATCTCGGCGGGCTTGCCGACGAGGTCGCCGGAGAGGCGGTCCTGAAGCTCCTCGACCGAGCCGACCGGCGACCCGTTCACCGAGACGATCACGTCGCCCAGGAAGAGGCCGTCCGTCTCCGCCGGGCCGCCGGCCTCGACGCCGACGATCACGAGCGCCTGCTCCTGCTCGATCCCGACCGTCTTGGCGAGGGCGGCCGGAATGCTGACCGCCTGCGCCCCGATCCCGAGGAAGCCGCGGCGCACCTTGCCGTGCTCCTTAAGCG
>JBPCRG010000142.1:0-3423 GCA_050997095.1 Thermomicrobiales bacterium
CCCCAACGTCGTTCCTGCGACTTTCGGCAGTCAATGCAATGGTGAATTCGGCGGCGCGCAAGGCGGACCGGCAGTCCGAGTCGACGCGGCGGCGGGCGGCGGGTATGCTCCCGCGTGGAGGGAAGGCACGATGCGCTCACAGACGCGGACGCTCAGTCTATTGGCAGGTTTGGCGGGGGTGGTGCTGATCATCCTCGCGGTCATGTATTTTGTGATGACGGCCGACGCGCTGCCGGGGTTCATCCCCGGACATGAGGCTGGCAGCAGCCATCACCATGTCAAGCACGGGATCGCGTCGCTCTTTCTGGGGCTGGCGGCGTTCGCCTTCGTCTGGTTCCAGACCGGACCGAAATCCGGGTCCGGCTCAACGAAATAGGAGCAGCACCGAGGCGAAGGCGCCCGCGCCCAGGCAGTAGGCCGCGAACGGCGTGAGCGTCTTCGTCTGGAAGTAGCGGGTCAGGAACCGGATCGCGAGGTAGGCGGTGAACGCCGAGCAGAGCGAGCCGAGGGCGACGTGGCCGAGCTGCGGGCGTTCGCTCTCCTTGGCCAGCTCCGGGAGTTTGAGCAGGGCCGCCGCCGCGATGATTGGCGTCGCCAGCAGGAACGAGAAGCGCGCGGAATCCTCGTGCGAGAGCCCGACCAGCAGCCCGCCGCTGATCGTCGCCCCGGTCCGTGAGAACCCGGGGATGAGCGCGATCGCCTGCATCGCGCCGACGCCGAACGATTTCGGCCAGGAGAGCTCCTGCGCGATCCGGGTGTCGGAATCCGGCTCCTCTTCATTGGAGAGGCGGGCGCGGCGGCGGAGCATCTCCGCGCCGTAGAGCATCACGCCGTTCAGGATCAGGAACCCGGCGGCGATCTGCGCCGAGGCGAAGAGGCTGCGGATCCTGTGCTCAAGCAGCAGCCCGAGGATCCCGGCCGGGATCGTGCCCAGGATCAGCAGCCACCCCAAGCGCGCGTAGACGTCGTCCGCGCGGACCTCCCGCATCTTCAGCGAGCGGAGGATGCCGCCGACGATCTGCACCCAATCCTTCCAGAAGAAGCCGAGCAGCACGGTCGCGGTCGCGAGATGGGTGGCGATCAGGAAGTTCAGAAAGAAGGGATTCTTCTGGTCGAGGTCCCAGCCGAGCAGCTTGGGCAGGATCACGCTGTGACCGAGGCTGGAGATCGGGAAAAGCTCGGTGACGCCCTGCAGCAGGCCGAGGATGATCGCTTGCACGTAGCTCACCGCGGGCCAGCCTTCCAGCTCGGCGTCCGATGCCCGCTTGGCTCACCCGTCGCCGCCCCGCTCACCCACCCGCCCACGCGCGCTTCTCCCGTTCGATGACCCGCCGCCCATGGCGACCGGTCCGCTCCTCCGACATTCCCGCCCGCAAGTGTGCCCGACCGGTGCGGCTTCATGCCATGTCCGGTGGGGGTACGAAGCAAACAGTAGGCGGTAGGCGGTCAGAGCTCGATCAGGGTCAGGGAGACAAGCGAGTCGCCCCAGCGCGCGGCGTCGGCGGGGCTCGGGATCTCCTCCCCGATCCCGGCGACCCGGACGGCGTACTGCCGTGCGGTCGTGTCGTAGTCCACGTCGCGGAAGGCCAGGGTCGCGCCGACGGTCCAGGAGCTCCAGAGGTCCGCCGCCAATTGCCTGCCTGTCCGTGCGGATCTGCCGCCGTCGCGCTGGACGGCCGCATCGCGCGCGCCGACCGTCATCCGCCAGGAGCGGCGGTGCGCGGCGTTGCTCACCAGTTCGTATTCCGCCCACAGGCAGGTCAGCGTCGGGGCCCAGTCGACCACGCTGTTCCAGGCGACCTGGATCTGGATGATCTTGCTTTCCGGCGAGCCGCCGGTGATCTCGAACTCGAGCTCGTAGGTGCGCGCGGTCGGGTCGTTCGGGGAGATCGAGCCCAGGGTGGTGAACGTCCTGCCGCCGTCGACCGAATAGCCGAGCGTGCAGGTGACGGTGTCGACGCTGGCGGTGTTGCCCCGGTCCTCGGCGGTCGCGAACGACGCCCCGATCTTGCGCCACGCCTTCGGCTTGTCGCGCTCGCCCGCGTCGATCAGGCTGCTCTTGTAGGCGATCACTCCGGTGTTGGCGAGGTTGTGGTTCGCCGCGTCGCGGTAGACCATCCGGTAGAGGTCGTAGGTCGCGCTGCCGGAGCGGAAGAGGAGCGCGTCGTAGTTGCCCGCGCCCGCCAGATGGCACGGCCAGATCCGGGTCGTCGCGCCCGTGGTCATCATCCACCTGCCCGTGCCGTCGAACGCCCAGAGCTCGACCGCGCCCTGCCGGTTGCGCACGGGCGTGACCAGGCGGTCGGCGCAGACCGTCCCGCCGTAGCAGTCCTTGCCCTCGACGCCCGTCTCGCGCCAGCCCTGCCGGCTCGACCCGGTGTTCGGGTTCCACTCCATCACCTTGCCGGTCAGCCAGGTGTAGAGCCTGCCCCCGTACGAGGCGAGGAAGCAGTAGTCCTCGTCGTCGGTGTAGGTGCCGTGGGTGAAGACCGGCTCGGGGTCGCTCGTCCACTTCGCCGCGACCGCGTCGCCCTTGCCGCCGAGCAGCCAGATCGAGGAGCGGGTGGCGATGCAGATCTTGCCCCCGTGCAGCCCCATGTTCACGATCGGCCCGTCCAGCTGCCGGGTGTCGATCCCGGCCCCGGTCGACATCTTCAGCTGCCCGTCGCCGCCGACGAGCGCGTCGGCCCAGACCAGCCGGTTCGCGTAGCCGATCGCGAACGATCCGCGCTCCCCGGCGCTGAAGACGGAGAGCGCCGCGCCGTCCCAGAGCTGGATGTCCTTCGACCCGCCGCAGCAGATCGCCACCTTCGTGCCCAGGTACGGGGTCAGCGCGGAGATCGCGTTGCCGACCCCCATGTCCGCGACCATGGTCAGGTTGGCCCAGCCGGCCGCCGAAAGCGCCACGCTCTTGTAGAGGTAGCGCCCGATCCCGATGTAGACGAGGCTGCCGACCACGCAGGAGCGCGGCTTGGTCGTCGTCGAGGGGGTGGCGAGGATGGCCGAGTCGGTGTTGCCGACCGTGAAGGGCCACGGCTCGACGCCCTGACCGCGCAGCGCCGGCCCCACCGCGGGCGAGTCCCAGCCCGCGTCGCGCTCCAGCTGCATCGCCCGCCGCTGTCCGCCCACGAAGTCCCGCTGCACCCACCTCCCCACCCGCCCGTCCGGCTCCACGTTCGCCCGCCGCGAATAGGAACCCGGCAGCACCATGTACCCCGCCCCGTCCAGCACGATGTCGGTCGCCTGCGGCATCTCTCCTCCTTTAAATCAATGAGCGCATCTGTCGCGGAATCTCTCGTTGCCATCCGCATCGCTCCGCCTCACCGCGAGACGAACTCGACGAACGCGATCGTCCGCTCGCAGCTGCAGCTGTTGTGCAGGGGCGGCTCCGGCCCCTCCCCGCTCGGCCAGGCGATCCCGTCC
>JBPCRG010000162.1:0-4712 GCA_050997095.1 Thermomicrobiales bacterium
CCCGATGTTCGCCTCGCAGAATGCTTCGGTCGCGGAGGTGAAGAGCGCGATCGCGTCGACTCCGGAACCCAGCGCCCGAGCCAGCCCCCGTTCGTTGGGGACGAGCACGGTGTAGCGGATTCCTGGACGCCGATTGATCGATGCCATCACCTCCGCGGCGTCGGCGAGCTGCGGGACCGCCGCGGGACTGACGAAGCTGGTCGCCTCGATGGTCGTCAGCCCGCTCGCCGAGAGCGCGTCGATGAAGGTGACCTTCACTTCTGTCGGAATGCGCCAACGCTCGTTTTGGAGGCCGTCGCGCGGCCCCGCCTCGACGATCCGGACCTTCGGGCGGACCTCTTCGCCGGTCATCTCCGACCGCCGGGAAGGCGCGGGCGCGTTGGCCTATGATTCTGAACTGCGGATGGCAGATCGCGAAGGAGACCGGCATGGCTGGCGAGTTCGGAGAGAAGATCATTCATGAGGTGACTCGACATCCCTGGAAGCTGGGGCTGCTGTACTCCGATGCGGAGGATCCGCGTCTGATCGTGCCAAATCGTCTTCACCTCGGCTGGACGTTGAATTTCGGGCGGAGGGCGGCGTGGGTGGCCTTGGCGGGACTCGTCGCAGCCTTCGGCGTCACGCGCTTTGCCCGCCACTCGTGACGGTCCGCGAAAGACGGGAGGCGTCGGTCGCGGCGACGTCGACGCGAACAGTGCCCGGATCGATGATCACGCCGTAGTCGCCCGCCGCGCGATCGATCGAGACGATCCCGTCGCGGACATCGGTCTCCACCATCTCAGGCTCACGCTTGAGCGGGTCGAAGAATCCTCCCCCTCCGGGCAGGCCGAGTTCGATCCGGACGTCCGGGTCGAATTGGCGCGTGCCTTTGCCGACGATGACCTCGCCGGTCGAAAGCCGGATCGAGGCGGCCGCCCCCGATTTTCCTCCGGAGTAGCCGGCGGCGGGATGGTGCAGCCGGTCGAAGAGCGGGGCGAACTGGTAGGGGCGTCGGGTGCGGACGCCAAGCTCGAGGATCTGCCCGCAGCCGCCGCGGAAGGTTCCGGGGCCCGCGGAGTCGGCCCGGATTTCCCGACGGTGCATGACGACCGGGGATAGCTGCTCGATGACCTCGGCTGGGACGCCGGAGATGCCGCTGGGAAAGGCGGTCGCGTGAAGCCCGTCCTTCGTCGGTCTGGCGCCGGTTCCGCCGCAGGAGAACCAGACGTAGGTGAATGGGCGGTCCTGCAGGTCGTAGCCGGTGAACTGGAGATTCCAGATGTTGGCCGCGCCTTCGGCGATGACCCGGCCGGGAAGCGCCTCCGCGAGCGCCCCGAAGACGGCTCCGGGCAGGAAGTGGCCGAGGATGTGCCGGGCCGCGACCGGCGCGGGGGGGAGCGCGTTCAGGATCGAGCGGGGCGGGGCGGTGACATGGACCGGCCGGAAGCTGCCTTCGTTGTTGGGCACCTCGGGCGCGAGCGCGCATTTCAGCGCGTAGGTCGTGTAGGCGTGGGTGTAGTTGAGCACCACGTTGATCCCGCGGCGGCTCTCCATCGAGCTCCCGGCCCAGTCGACGTCGAGTTCGTCCCCGCGTTTGGTGATCGCCACGCAGAGCCGGACCGGCTCCTCGTACCCGTCCGAGAAGACCTCGTTGCGATAGGTGCCGTCCGGCAGCGCCGCGATCGCCGCGCGCATCGCCCGCTCCGAGCGGCCGATGATCTCGTCGGCGAGGTCGGTCAGCGAGTCCAGGCCGAACTCGCGCATGAACTCGAGGAGCCGCGCGGCGCCCACGTCGTTGCCGGCCGCCTGAGCGTGGATGTCGCCGAGCACGGGTTCAGGCGTGCGGACGTTCGCGGCCAGAATGCGCATCAACTCATGGTTGGGTTCGCCCGCGGCGAAGAGTTTGGTGATCGGGACGAACAGGCCCTCCTCGAAGATGGATCTCGCGTCGGTCGTCAAACCCAGGCCGCCGATGTCGAGGACATGGCAGGTGTTGCCGAAATAGCCGACCAGCCGCGCATCCGGGTCGCGGAAGACGGGCGTGATCACGGTGAAATCGTGGAGGTGCCCAGACGTCTTCTGGGGGTCGTTGGTGATGAGCACGTCGCCGGGACGCAGGGAGTCGGCGGGGAAGACGGCGAGGAAGTGATGGATGCAGGTGGCCATCGCGTTGATGTGGCCGGGCGTGCCGGTGACCGCCTGCGCGATCATGTTTCCGCGGAAATCGAAGACCCCGGCGGAAAGATCGCCCGCCTCGCGCACGATCGAGGTGAAGCTGGTGCGCATGAGCGCGGTCGCCTGCTCGTTGACGACCGAGATCAGGCGGTTCCACATGACTTCGAGACGAACCGGATCAAATGTCATGGCGGTCTCCGAGTGCATTGAGAATGGATGCAGTGTCGCCGTCTCCGTCAGGTCTTCGGTTTGCCCAATCGCCAGTTAAGGTGAAACGGGCGGCGGTCAAACCGCCGCCCGTTTCGATCCGCGATGTCCAGTCCGCAACTACGGCAGGCAGGAAGCGGTCGGCGATGGCGAGACGACCGGCGTGCCGGCCCCCGGCGATGCCGCAGGCGTCCCTGCCGTCGGCGTTCCCGCTGCGGGCGAACCGGAGACGGTCGCCGTCGGCGTCGGCGTGCACCGGGTCAAGGTCGCGACAGGACTGGAGACGATGGGCGAGGCTTGCGTCGGGATCGCCGTCGCGGACGGCGCGACGGTGCTCGTCGCGGTCGCGGTCGGCGTCGCCGTGCTGGTTTCGGTCGGGACCGCGGTGCTTGTCGCGGTCGCCGTGTTCGTCGCAGTCGGCACGGAGGTGCTGGTCGGCGTCGGCGGCTCGGTCGGCGCCGGAGTCTCCGTCGCGTTCACGGTGACCGGCGGCACGACGACGACCCCTGGACCCGAGGCCGTGGACGATGCTTCGACCCGTGGCGTGGCGAGGCTGGCCGGAGAAGGCGCCGGTGACGCGGCGAGCGGGGAGGCCGGAACCGGTGTTGCCGCCGAGGGAGTGGCGATGGGCGACGCCAGAACGGGCGAAGCGGCGATCGACGGAGACGCGATGGCGCTCGGCGACGCCGCCGATGTCGCCAAGATTACGACCGGGGATGCTTCAACCGTCGGCGCGATGACCGCTGGAGATGCGATCGAGACCGGCGACGACGCCACCGTCGGTGACGCGACGAAGGGCGAGGCAACCGGGGATGCCGCTGCAGTCGTCGGCGTCGCCACCGCAGTCACGATGGCGATCGGCGAGGCCGAGACCCGCGGCGACGCGACCGGAGAGGCGACAGGCGAAGCCACCGTCGCCACCGGCGAAGCGATGGACACCGGCGATGCGACGACGATGGGCGATGCGATCTTGGTCGCGACGACCGGCGACGTGATCGCCGCAGGGGTCGATGCCGCCTTCGGGGAGGCGACCGGCGATCCGCTGGCCGCGGGCGTCCCGGCGGGCTTCGTCCCAGCGACCGGCGAGGCGTTGGCGACGGGGGACGAGGCTCCGGCAGACTTCGCCGACGCCGCGGGCGAACCGGTCGATTTCGCGGGAACCGTGACCGACGCCTTCGCGGCGGCGACGGTGGGGGCCTTGCTCGCGGCCGTCGGCGTGGTGCCGCTGTCGGAGCGGCCGCAGGCCGCGAGCGCCAGAACGCTCGTCAGCGACGCGACCGCGTACACGCCGAATCGACTCCGTGTCTTACCGCCTGGCATTCCCAATCCCCTCGCTTGCGCCTGTGTGCTCGACGACGGCAGGTCACCAGGGCCAGCGTCGCGGCGCACTGATGTCTTTACCGAATCCTACGATCTGCCCTGTGAATCCGCAAGCAACGGGCGCATGAAGATTCAGGGCGAAATGCTGATCGATTCCCGTGCATTGTCGTCACCGCAACGGCATCTTCACGACCAGATTGAGCATGTCGTCGACGGAGATGCGCACGCCGGGTCCGACGATGAAGGTCGATTCGCGCTCCTCGATCACGGCCGGGCCGTCGAACGCGGCTCCGACCGCCAGTCGATAGCGGTCGTAGACCGGCGCGTCCACGAGCGCGCGGTGTTCGGGCAGGTAGATCGGGCGATGGCCCTTCACCGCGTCCGAGACGGCGCCGGAGACCGCTCCTTTGGCCAAGTCGGTCAACGGAAGATGAGGGGCGGAGGTCGCGGTGACGACACGCCAGTTGATCGCCTCGACCGGGTTGCCCTCGGCGATCCGGCCGTAGAGTCGTCGGTATTCCGATTCGAATCTGGACGTGAGGTGGCCGACCGATGTGTCGCCGAGCGGCCCGTCGGGGGCGTCGACCGCGACCTGATGGCCTTGGCCGACGTAGCGCAGCTCGACGGTCCGCCGCACGGAGATGTCGGCGTCGACGGCGCCCGCCGCAGTCAGGATCGAACGCCCCTCGGCTTCCATCTCGCGGAAGCGCGCATTGACGTGGGTCCAGTCCAGATCCTCCAGCCGTCCGACGTAGCTGCGCACGAAATCGAAGGCCAGCGGCGCGGCGAGGAATCCGACCGTGCTGGTCACCCCGGCCCCGAGCGGGACGACGAGCTCCGGGGAGCGCAGGATCTCGGCGACGCGGTAGGCGTGGCCCGGCCCGGCGCCGCCGAACGCGAAGATCGGGTATTCGCGCGGGTCTTTTCCCTGCTCGATCGCTTGCATGCGGGCCGCGCCCGCCATCTGCTCATTGACGACCTCGTGGATGCCCCACGCCGTCTCCAGCAGGGAGAGCCCGATCGTCTCGCCG
>JBPCRG010000266.1:0-6583 GCA_050997095.1 Thermomicrobiales bacterium
CTGGAAGGCAAGGTGCATCTCCTCCGATTGGCGGAGGACGCTTATCGCTCCGTTGCGACGAGCGGATTGCTGCCGGGGGTCACGTCCGCGTTGCTTGAAGGGTTCCTCAGCGAGCGGCGACGGCTCAAGCGGTCCGCATGGCTGCGGCTGGTGCGGGAATGGGCTCGGCTTCACGTCCCCATATGATCGATTTGGACGGCGCGACAGAAGCGGGGTCGACATGTCGACGGTTGTGAGTCCTCCCGAAACCCCCGTCTTTCTCATCGGCATCTCGTGGGAGACGTACGAGGCGATCCTGCATGACCATCGTGATCGAAGCGTGCCAAGGTTCGCCTACGACGGGGGAGTGCTGGAGATCGTGAGTCCGTCCACACCGCACGAAGAGGACAATCGGACTCTCGCGTCCCTGATCGAAATCCTCGCCGAGGAATGGTCGATCGAGTTCAGAAGTGTCGGTTCGATGACGTTCAATCGTCGTGATCTTTTGAAGGGCATCGAACCGGACTCCAGCTACTACATCGGGCGAGCCGCCGAGGTTCGAGGACGGAGGCAGATCGAGCTTCCGTTCGATCCGCCGCCGGACTTGGCGATCGAGGTCGACGTCTCCAACTCGTCGCTGCCGAAGCTTCCGATTCTGGCGCGGATGGGCGTGCCGGAAGTGTGGCGGTTGACCGATGACCGGGTCGCCATCCTCGCGCTTGAAGCTGGGGCCTATCGGGACGCTCGCCAGAGCCTTTCGTTGCCACCCCTGACCGGAGCCCTCTTGACGACATTTCTCGCCGAGAGCCGGGCCCATCAGCGGCTGAATTGGATCCGGAGCGTCCGCGAGTGGGCCAGATCCGCGAGATGACGCGGCGACGGGGTGGGGGAGGAGTCAGAGCGATGCCCCGGAATGGGTCGTGCCGCGGATCACGTTCGACCGGGGGTGTCTGGAGATCGTGAGTCCCTCACCGGTTCACGAACGGGCCGGAGAGCTTTTGTCGATCCTCGTCGACGTCGTCGCCGATGAGCTGGGAATCGACGTTCTCGGTGTCCGCTCCACGACCTTCCGCAGGAGCGAGCTCGAGCGCGGATTCGAGCCTGACGCCTCGTTCTATATTGCCAACGAGGCTGTCGCGTGATCGCAGATGGGGCTTCGTCCGCCTGCCGACCTTGCGTCCGATCTGGTCATCGAGATCGATGAGACCGTGAATTCCCTGGACAAACTGCCGTTGCTCGCCCGGTTTCTCGTGCCGGAGTTCTGGCGATCGACGCGGGCCGGAGTCTCGATCCATGTGCTCGACGGCGGTTCCTATCGCCAGACCGCCGAATCTCCCTCGCTCGCGCCGTTGAACGCCGCCGCCATCACCCGATTGCTCCATCAGGGCCGTGGTCTGCCGCGTCGGGAATGGAAGCGGCTCATCCAGCGGTGGATTCGGGATGAGCGGGAGTCCGGGGGCGGTCGCTGAACACCGGCGGCGCTTTGATGCAAACGGCGCCGCCAGCATCGGATGGACGCTGCCGGGAGATCCCAGACCGATCTTGAGGGGCAGTTCGTGCCGGCCCGGACGGGCGCTTTCATCGCTTTTGAACCTGAAGGACCATGTTCCCGATCGATCCGGGACTGTGGGTATACTTGCACACCGTGGGAGGCGCGCCTGACGCGCCTCCGTCATGCGTGGTCGGGAGGATCATGGGCGGCCAGCCGGTGTGGCTCACATTCGTCGTCGCGTTCATCCTGATGAACGTCCTGCTCGGGGCCATGGCCTACACGACGCTCCTCGAGCGCAAGGTCATCGCGCTGATGCAGGACCGGCTCGGGCCGATGCGCACGGGCCCCAAGGGCTTCCTGCAGCCGCTCGCGGACGGGATCAAGCTGCTCGGCAAAGAGGACCTGATCCCCGGCGCGTCCGACAAATGGGTCTTCTTCTTCGCCCCCTTGACCGGGTTCATCACCGCGATCGTCAGTATCGCCGTGATCCCGCTCTCCACCCGCGCGAACATCCAGATCTTCGGCCACGACGTCCACCCGTTCGTGGCCGACCTCAACGTCGGGGCGCTCTTCATCCTCGCCTTCAGCGCGATCGGCGTCTACGGGATCATCCTCGGCGCGTACGCCTCCGCCAACCGGTTCTCGCTGCTCGGGGGACTCCGCGCGGCGGCGCAGGTCATCTCCTACGAGATCATCCTCGGGCTCTCGCTGGTCGGCATCTTCATCCTGACCGGGTCGCTGAGCCTGCGCGACATCGTGATCAACCAGCAGCGGCCGCTCGACATCGGACCCTTCTCGATCAGCAACTGGTACATCCTCTCCCAGCCGGTGGCGTTCGTGATCTTCATGATCGCGGCGGTCGCGGAAACCAACCGGGCGCCCTTCGATCTTCCCGAAGCGGAGTCGGAGCTGGTCTCGGGGTTCCACACCGAGTACTCCGCGTTCCGCTTCTCCTTCTACTTCCTGGGCGAATACATCGCGATGATCGTGATCTCGCTCTTCGCGAGCACGATGTTCCTCGGCGGCACGAGTGGACCCGGCGCGCAAAGCTACTGGGGCTTCGGCGTGCTCTGGCTGGTCGCGAAAACCGTGATGTTCCTGCTCTTCTACATCTGGCTGCGCACCACGCTCCCCCGCTTCCGCTACGACCAACTGATGGGCATCGCCTGGAAGGTGCTGCTGCCGCTCGCCCTGCTCAACATCGTCTTCACCGCGACGGTCAGGCTGCTCGGCAACAACGCGATCTCCCGGGGGCAGTTCTTCCTCGTGCTCGCCTGCGTCGCCGGGTTCTTCGGGCTGATCTGGCTGATGAACACGCTCTCCAACCGGTCGGCGCCGTCCGCCGGCAGCGGGATCGCAGATTGAGACGCAACTCCGGGTAGAACACGCCCGAGGGGCTCGGGCTCAACCTGCAACGGGTCTCCAAGGCTAGGACGGCGAAATGCCTCCGATCGAGGCTGATGAAAGCGGCGGTCAACTATCGGATGGACGATCAAAACGGAGCGTAGGCAATGCCCTGGGATCTGATCATCTTCTACATGCTGGCGGGGATCTGCGTGCTGACCGCGGGCGGCGTCGTCGTCTCGAACAATCCGGTGCACGCGGCGATCTTCCTGGTGCTCTGCTTCTTCAACGTCGCGGGCATCTTCGTGATGCTCGGCGCGGAGTTCTTGGCGGCGGTTCAGGTGATCGTCTACACCGGCGCGATCCTCGTGCTCGTCCTCTTCGTGCTCATGCTGGTGGACCCGGACGACCTGCCCGAGTTCCACACGGCGCGGCCCGTGCAGCGCTACGTCGGCTTCCTGCTCGGCGCGATCCTGCTGCTTGAGGTCGGCGTCGCGATCCTGAACCGCACGGTGGTCGGGCAGCAGGGCACGGCGACCCCCGAGGCGGTCGCGGCGGTCGGCGGCAACGTGCAGGCGGTGGGCAGGGCGCTCTACACGCAGTACCTCTTCCCGTTCGAGGTCGCCTCGCTGATCCTCACGGTCGGCGTGATCGGCGCGATCGTGCTGGCGCTGCCGGAGCGGCTGGGCGAGCGGATCGTGCGCCGTCAGGGCACGATCTCCCTGGGCCACCCGCGGGGGACGGACAACGCGCTCCCCTACGGCCCGTTGAGCGAGACCGAGATCGCGGCGTCGCGGGAGGTCGAGGTCGCGGCCCCGGCCGTCTACGGCCGCGACCTGATCATGACGCGCGATCCGGACGCCTACACCACGATCGCGGACAAGCGGCGTTAGGGCGCGCCGACCAATCACGGGAGTCGTCGATGGGTACCTTGGGTGTCAACCACTATCTCTTCCTGAGCGCCGCGCTCTTCATCATCGGGATGATGGGCGTGCTGATCCGGCGGAACGTGATCATCATCTTCATGTGCGTCGAGTTGATGGTCACCGCCGCGAACATGACGCTCGTCGCCTTCGGCTCCGATCTCCACTCCCTCGGCGGGCAGTCGTTCGTGATCTTCACGATCACGGTGGCGGCGGCGGAGGCGGCGGTCGGGCTCGCGATCATCCTGGCGCTCAGCCGCCGGGCGAAGGCCGTCGACGTCGACGAGATCCGGTCGCTCCGTGATTGACGCGCCACGGGCGGCAGGGCGTGCCGCGGGCGGCGCGGCTCCCGACGTCGGATCGACGGCGACGTTCCACCAGACCGTAGCGGGCAGGGGCTGATCGAGCATGGCGAGCTATCTCTTCCTCATCCCGTTGCTGCCGCTGGCGGCGTTCTTCATCAACTTCTCGACCGGGAAGTGGTTCATCCGCGACAAGGCCCATCTGATCGCCGCCCCGGCGGTGCTCGGCTCCTGGATCCTCTCGGTGCTGGTCTTCCTCGACCTCCGCAGGAACGGCGAGGCGCTGGACCAGCGGCTCTTCACCTGGATCCCCTCCGGGACGTTCAACGTCGAAGTCAGCCTGCACGTGGACCAGCTGACCGCGATCATGCTGCTGGTGGTCACCACCGTCGGGTTCCTCGTCCATCTCTACTCCATCGGCTACATGCACGGAGACGACGGCTTCTACCGCTTCTTCTCGTACCTGCCCCTCTTCGTCTTCTCGATGCTGATGCTGGTCCTGGCCGACAACTACCTGCTGATGTTCGTCTTCTGGGAAGGCGTCGGGCTCTGCTCCTACCTGCTCATCGGCTACTACTTCAAGCGGCGCTCGGCGGGGGACGCGGCGAAGAAGGCGTTCATCGTCAACCGGGTCGGCGACCTCGGCTTCGGGCTCGGGGTGATGTGGATCTTCACGGCGTTCGGCACGCTGAACTTCTTCGGCGAGGGCGGCGTCTTCACGCAGGCATCCGCCGGCGCCGTCTCGACGGGCACGCTGACGGGGATCTCCCTGCTGCTTTTCCTGGGAGCCTGCGGCAAGAGCGCGCAGTTCCCGCTGCACGTCTGGCTGCCCGACGCGATGGAGGGTCCGACGCCCGTCTCCGCGCTCATCCACGCCGCGACGATGGTGACCGCCGGGATCTACATGCTGGTCCGCTCCCACGCGATCATCGAGCAGTCCCACACCGCGATGGTGGTGATCGCGACGGTCGGGGCCTTCACCGCCTTGATGGCCGCGTCGATCGCGCTCGTGCAGAACGACATCAAGCGGATCGTCGCCTACTCGACCGTCAGCCAGCTCGGCTACACGGCGTTCGCGGTCGGCACGGGCGCCTGGACCTCGGCGATCTTCCACCTGATGACCCACGCCTTCTTCAAGGGGCTGCTCTTCCTCGGGTGCGGCAGCGTGATCCACGGCATGCACGAAGAGCAGGACATCCAGAAGATGGGCAACCTGCGCAAGTACATGCCGATCACGTTCTGGACCTTCATGATCGCCTCGCTGGCGAACGCGGGGATGGTGCCGTTCGCGGGGTTCTGGAGCAAGGACGAGATCATCGCCGGAGCGTGGACCAGCACGGCCCTGCCGTCGTGGGGCAACGTGGTCGCGATCGTCGGATTGCTCGCCGCGTTCCTGACCGCGCTCTACATGTTCCGCCTAGTCTTCCTGACCTTCTTCACCAAGGAGCGCTTCGACACCGCGCACCTGCACCCGCACGAGTCGGGGCCGTCGATGACGGTCCCGCTGATCCTGCTCGCGATCCCGTCCCCGCTGATCGGCTTCGTCGGCTTCCCGCCGGACGCGGGCCGGATCCACCGCTTCCTCGACCCGGTCTGCCGCACGGAGGAGCCGGCGACGGCGACGGCCGGGCAAAGCGCCTCGCTCTACACGGTCGGTGACGCCGGATCGGCGGCGACCCGCCCCGCGGCCGCCGAGGCCGCCCCCACCGGGGAGCACGAGATCTCGAACCGGACGAAATGGACGTTCGGCATTCTCTCGACCGTGATCGCGCTCGCCGGCATCCTCGTCGCCTACCTGACGTACATCGCCGGGGTGATCAACCCGGTCGCGGTCGCGAACCGCTTCCCCGGCCTCTACAGCTTCCTGTACGAAAAGTGGCGTTTCGACGAGCTCTACGACCGCCTGTTCGTGCGGCCGTTCAAGCGACTCTCGATGGTGCTCTGGCAAGTGGTCGACGTCGGCGTGATCGACGCGACCGTCAACGGCATCGCCTCCGGCGTCAGCGGCTTCAGCCAGCGCCTGCGCCATGTCCAGACCGGGCTTGTCGCCAACTACGCGCTCGCGATCGCCCTGGGCATGGTCGTCATGGTCGGGGTCTATCTCGCGGCGTTCAGCAACCTGTTCCGCTGACGGGTCGGAGGATCAATCGTGGACTTTCCCATCCTTAGCGCGATCACGTTCCTGCCGCTGGTCGGCGCGCTCGCGATCCTCTTCATTCCGCAGATCTCGAAAGAGATGTCGCGCATCATCGCGATGATCGCGGCGTTGGGCAGCTTCGCGCTGTCGGCGGTCGTCCTGGTCAAGATCAACCCCGACGATCCATTCCAGGCGGGCAAGCCGGTCCCCTTCGAGGAGAAGCTGAACTGGCTCTCCGGGCTTGGCGCGTCGTACCACATGGGCGTCGACGGCATCGCGGCGCTCCTGATCGGGCTGACGACGCTGCTGACGGTGCTGGCGATCGGCTGGTCGTGGGGGACGGTCTCGAACCGCCCGCGGGAGTACTACATCGCGATCCTGCTGCTCGCGACGGGCATGCTGGGCG
>JBPCRG010000330.1:0-4443 GCA_050997095.1 Thermomicrobiales bacterium
GGCGGCGGCGGGCCGGTCATGAGGAAAGGAGGCAACCGGAGCACCGCGCCGCCCCGGCCCGCCGTGCATGACGTCGAAGAGGAGACCGCGGGACGTCGAGGCGTCCGCGCCCAGTGAAAAGGAAAGACCGGATGAGCCATCGCGATCTGAATCGCCGCCAGTTCCTGAAAGTCTCGGTCGGCGGGGTCACCGCGGCCTACCTGATGGTGCCGCGGACCTGGCGCGCCTCTGCCCAGGCCGCCGCCCCGCTCGCCTTCAAGGGCAACATCGAGTTCTGGGATTGGGAGTTCCTGACCCGGCAGACGGCCGAGAATGCGGTCATCGAGGAGTGGAAGAAGAAGTACCCCGACATCACGGTCGCGGTGCAGGTCCTGCCCTACGCCGACGCCGAGACGAAGCTGCTGACCGCGGCCACCGCCGGCCAGGGGCCGCCGTTCGCCAACGTCCACTTCAACTGGCGGGTCGACCTGCAGCGCGCGGGCGTGCTCGTGCCCTACCCGAAGGACCTCTTCAACTATGACGAGCTGACCAGCACCCAGTTCAACCGGGAGCCCGGCACCGGCAACATCTACACCTCGACCTTCGCCTTCTACACCGACCAGGTCTACTTCAACTCCACCTTGCTTGCGGCGGAAGGCATCCCGGCCGACCAGATCCCGCGCAAGTGGGACGACTTCCGGAAGATGAGCGTGCAGTTGACCAAGCGCGACGGAGGCCGGTTGAAGCAGGCCGGCTGGTCGCTCAACCACTACTACTCGCGCGAGTGGCTGTGGACCTCGATGATCTACCAGCAGGGCGGCTACCTCTACAGCGAGGACGGCTCCACGGCGCTTTGGAACTCGGACCAGGCGGTGGCGGCGCTCCAGCTGATCCAGGACGTCTATCACGTCCACAAGGTCGACGAGCCGGATTTCCTGGGCATGTTCGACGCCTTCGGCGGTGGCCAGGCCGCGACATACATCAGCCAAGGCTACACCGGCGCCGACTGGACCGTGAAAGACTTCCCGGACCTGAAGTGGGGCACGGCGGTCACGCCGACCTTCACCGGATCGCCCGAGCCCTCCAGGGGCCTGATGACGCCCGAGGAAGGGTTCTGCGTCTTCACGAAGGCGTCGGCGGATCAGCAGGCGGTCGCCTTCGAGTTCATCAAGGAGCTGGTCGGCACCGACGAGCAGCGGATCAAGTGGTCGCTGATCTCCAACGGCCCGCCGGACAAGGCGTCGCTGGCCGACGCGCCGGGGATCAAGTCCGCCGAGCAAGGCAACTCGATCACGACCCAGGCGCAGACGCTGCCCTACCGGATCAACTACGGCGAGCGCCCGCTGGAGGCCGAGGCGATCTGGCGGACGATGTTCGACGAGGTGATCCTGAACAAAGCCGACGTGAAAACCGCGGCCAACACCGCGACCGACCAGATGAACGCGGCGCTGAAGGCCTCCGGCAAGAAGCGTCTCTTCACCGAGCGCCTCTACAAGACGCCGACCGGCACCCCGACCCCGTAGCGCGGGGCAGGGTCGGACCCGACCGCGAAACGCCCGGGGGCGGGGGCGATCCCCGCCTCCGGGCCCACCTTTGAGCGACCGCCGACGGGATCAGCAGGGGGAATGGGGCCATGGACGTCAACATGAGCGCGGGCGTCGCGGTCGCCCCGAACGAGGGAGTGCCGCTGACGCTCGACCGCGCGGCGAGCCAGAGCGCGCCGATCGAGGGCGCCGGCCGCTGGACGGCGCGGCTGGAGCGCTACCTGCTCTGGCTGCTGCTGATCATCGGCTCGGTCGTCATGGTCGGCCCCTTCTATTGGATGTTCGCGACCTCCCTGAAGCCCCGGCCGGAGCTGCTGCGCTACCCGCCCACCTGGTGGCCGCAGCACGTGACCTGGGCCAACTGGCACGCGCTCAACAAACTGACCGCCGGCAGCTTCAACCTCTTCTTCCGCAACAGCATCCTCGTCGCGTCCAGCATCACGATCCTGACCCTGCTGACCAGCTCGATGGCCGGCTACGTCTTCGCGAAGCTCCCGTTCCCGGGGCGCGACCGGCTCTTCTGGGTCGTCCTGAGCCTGATGATGATCCCCTTCACCGTCTCGATCATCCCGTCGTTCGTGCTGATGGTGCGGTTCGGCTGGATCGACAGCTACTACGCGCTGATCGTGCCGATCATCTTCACCCCCTTCGGCATCTTCCTGATGCGGCAGTTCATGTTCGGGCTGCCGGGCGACCTGCTCGACGCGGCCCGGATGGACGGCGCCTCGGAGTTCCGCGTCTTCTTCCAGGTCGTGATCCCGCTCTCGCAGGCGGCGCTAGCCGCGCTCGGGATCATCACCTTCCTCGCCCAGTGGAACAACTTCCTCTGGCCGCTGGTGATCCTCAACAGCCCGGACAAATACACGATCCCGCTCGGGCTCTCCCAGGTCCGGGGCAAGCTCGGGATCGAGGTCGGGCCGACCGCGGCCGGCTCGATCCTGGCCGTTCTGCCGGTGCTGATCTTCTACATCATCGCCCAGCGCCGGGTGATCGAAGGCATCGCCCTCTCCGGGCTGAAGGGGTAGGAGGCAACCATGGCCCAGGCATCACCCCTCCGCGTCCCGGCGGCCGGCGGGGGCAAGCGACGCCGCGGCGGGCGCAACGCCGACCAGCGCCTCTTCGTCGCCGTCACCCTGATCCCGACGCTGGCCGGGCTGCTCCTCTTCTGGATCTACCCGCTGCTGAACGGGCTCTGGGGCAGCTTCACCGACTGGAGGGCGTTCCAGAACGACCGGTCGTTCGTCGGCATCGACAACTACCGCACGCTCTGGAACGACGACGTCTTCATCCGGTCGCTGAAGAACACCGGTGTCTACACGCTGATGTACCTGCCGCTCAACATCGCGATCGGGCTGCTGCTGGCGATGGCGGTCGAGGGCAGCGGGAAGCTGAAGGGGATCTTCCGCACTGTCTACTCCATGCCGGTCGTCGCCTCGTCGATCGCGACCGCGCTGATGTTCAAGTGGCTCTACCAGCCGTCGCTCGGGCTCTTCAACCAGCTGCTGAACATCGTCGGGCTGCCGAGCCAAAGCTTCCTCAACTCCACCTCGCAGGCGCTGCCCTCGATCGTCGCCTACTCGCTCTGGAAGAACGTCGGCTTGACGATGGTGCTCTTCATCGCCGGGCTGAACGGGATCGACCGCAGCTACTACGAGGCGGCGAAGGTCGACGGGGCCAACCGCTTCCGGCTCTTCATGGGGATCACGCTCCCGCTGCTGCGCCCGACCATGGTCTTCGTGACCCTGACCGGCTTCATCGAGACGCTCCAGGTCTTCGACCCGGTCTACGTCCTGAGCAGCGTCGGCGCCAACTCGCCCTCGGGCGGTCCCGCCAACTCGACCGTGGTCACCGCGGTCTACCAATGGGCGGTCGCTTTCGGGCAGCTCAACCTCGGCTACGGGATGGCGGTCGGGATGGTGCTCTTCGTGATCATCCTGACGGTGACGCTGACCCAGTCGCGCTTTCTGCGCCAGGCGTGGGAGTACTAGGGATGGAGCCGGTCCGCGTCCTCAGCACGATGGCCTTTCCGGAGGCGTGGCTGGCGCAGCTGCGCGCGCTCTCGCCCCGGCTCGTGGTGACCCAGCACACCGCGGCGACCGCGGACGAGGCGCCGGCGGAACTCTGGCGGCAGGCGGACGTGCTCTACACCGGCTCCGCCTTCCCCGACCCCGCGGCGGCCCCGCGCCTGCGCTGGGTCCAACTCGACACCTCGGGGGTCGACCACATCCGGACTTCGCCGCTCTGGGCGTCGGCGGCCGAGATCACGACCCTCAACGGCGTCGCGCCCAGCAACATGGCCGAGTTCGCGGTGATGATGATGCTCGCCTTCGGCCACCGCCTGCGCCTTATGGTCGACCTCCAGCGCGAACGCGACTGGCCGACCTACCAGCAGCGCTGGGACCGGTTCATGCCGAGCGAGCTGCGCGGGGCGACCGTGGGCGTGGTCGGCTACGGCAGCATCGGCCGCCAGATCGGCCGCGTCGCCCACGCGCTCGGGATGCGGGTGCTGGCGATGCGCCGCTCCGGGACCGGGCAGCGGCAGACATACCGGATCCCGACGCTGGCGGACGCCTCCGGGTCCGATTTCGAGCCCGACCGCATCTATCTTCCAAACCAGATGGATGAGATGCTGCCCGAGTGCGACTACGTCGTGCTGATCGTGCCGTACACCGAGGAGTCGCGCCACATGATCGGCGAGGCCGCGCTGCGGGCGATGAAGCCGAGCGCGGTGCTGGTCAACATCGCGCGCGGCGGGATCGTCGACGAGGCGGCGCTGATCCGGGCGCTGCGGGAGGGGTGGATCGCGGGTGCGGCGCTCGACGTCTTCGAGGAGGAGCCGCTGCCGGCCGACAACCCGCTCTGGGGGATGGCGAACGTGATCGTCTCCCCCCACGTCGCCGGCTTCACCCCCCACTACCAC
>JBPCRG010000350.1:0-12192 GCA_050997095.1 Thermomicrobiales bacterium
GGAGGCGGAATGGCGTCTGTTCGTCGCGCTGCCGCTGGCGGGCGACGTGCGGGCGCTGGTCGGGGGCGTCGTCGCCGAAATCCAGCCGCACGGATGGCCGGCGCGGTGGTCCGGCGCCGACAGCGCCCATGTCACCCTGCACTTTCTGGGCGGGGTCGCCCCCGAGCGGGCCCAGCTGCTGCGGATGGCCCTGCCCGCCGTCGTCCGCCAGCACGAGCCGTTCAAACTGCGCACGACCGATCTGGGGGCATTCCCGGACGTGATGAAGCCCCGCGTGCTCTGGCTGGGGCTCGCGGGCGAAACGCACCGCCTGACCGCGCTCTCGGCGAGCGTGGCGAAGGTGCTGCGCAGCCTCGACATGGAGGCGGACGACCGACCGCTCCGGCCGCACATCACGCTCGGCCGCGTCCGCGACGACCCGCCCGCCGACCTTGCGGCGAAGATCCGGCGCGGCCTCGACGACCCGTCCCTTCGCGACCGGCTGGCCCGCGACGCCGCCCCGGTGGTCGTCGACGAGATCGTGCTCTACCGCAGCATCCTTGAGCGCGACGGCACCCGCCACGAGGCGCTCGTCCGCTGTCCGCTGCGGTCGGCCGGGAGTTGACGCCTCGGGCGTTCAGGCAGGGAAGGTTGCCACTTCGGGGTCGATCAGACCCGGGATGACTTTCGGCGCACGGCTTATAGGACAATCGAGACGGTTCCTAGAGGTCTGGAGCATGCTCGCAAAGGCGCTCCGTTCGTCGGAATCGCCCCCGAGGAGACCGCCCCTATCCGATGTCGGCGACGACGGCCCCGCAAACTTGCCCTACGCCGGAAGCGCCTGAACCCTCTGCCAGTCCATCCGCGCGCGCGCCGCAAGCGCGCCGGCGACTGCGAGCAGCCCGCCCACCATGACCCACTCAAGGGAGCCGTTCCCGCCGTCGGGATTCCGCCCAGTGAGCGCTTCGATCCACTCGCGCGAGATCAGCGTCAGGACGAAGAATCCGGCGGTGAGGAGCGCCATCCCCGCTTCGATCCTCATCCGCAACGTGAGGCGATCCTTGACGTTCATCGTGTCTCCGTTCCGTCGTGAGAATGAGGTCGGACTGCGTTCGGGGGTGTCGCGGCGACGGGACGTTCCTCCCCTGCAAGCGACGCCTAGCCGAACAATTCTCGGACACGGCGCACTGTATCATTGTCGGGTTGAGCCACGCACGGCTCGGGAACTAGGGGACGGATCGTCGATGAGCAGCTTTTTGGCCACGCTCGGCGAGCTCGAGCGGAGATTCTACGAACTCGACCATGTGATGTCGGACCTTCAGGTCGCGACCGATCCGCGCAGGCCCGCCGAGTATGGCCGGGAGCGCGCCGAGCTCCAAGAGGTCGTCACGGCCTATCAGGAACTGCGCGGCGTCGAGCAGGGAATGACCGAGGCCGAGGCGCTCTCCGCCGACGCCGACCGCGAGATCGCCGACTTCGGCTCCGAGGAGTTCCGCGCGCTCCGGCCCCGGCGCGACGCGCTGATGGTCCGCCTGCGCTCCCTGCGGATCCCAAATGACCCCAACAACGAGAAGAATTTGATCGTCGAAGTCCGCGCGGGAACGGGCGGCGACGAGGCCGCGCTCTTCGCGGGCTCGCTCTACCGCATGTATTACCGCTACGCCGAGCGCCAGCGATGGAAGGTCGAAGTCCTTTCCTCGACCGAAACCGACGGCGGCGGGTTCCGCGAGATCATCTTCGAGGTCTCCGGCAAAGGCGCCTACAGCCACCTGAAGTTCGAGTCGGGCGTGCACCGCGTCCAGCGCGTGCCGGTCACGGAGAGCCAGGGCCGGATCCACACCTCGACCGCCAGCGTCGCCGTGCTGCCCGAGGCGGAGGAGGTCGACATCCAGATCGCGGACAACGAGCTGCGGATCGACGTCTACCGGTCGACCGGCCACGGTGGCCAGAGCGTGAACACGACGGACTCCGCGGTGCACCTGACGCATCTGCCGACCGGTCTCGTCGTCACCTGCCAAGACGAGAAGAGCCAGTTGAAAAACAAGCTGAAGGCGATGACCGTGCTCCGTTCCCGGCTCTACGAGATCGAGCGCGAACGGCTCGCCGACGAGCGGGGCGACGTGCGGCGGTCACAGATCGGAGGCGGGGAGCGCAGCGAGAAGATCCGCACCTACAACTTCCCCCAGGACCGGGTCACCGACCACCGGATCAAGGTAAGCCTGAGCAACGTGCCCGGCATCCTCGACGGCCAGATCGACCCCTTCATCCAGGAGCTCCAGACCGCGGACGAGGCCGAACGCCTCGCCGAGGCGGGTCTCGACGACCGCGACCAATCCGCCGCCTGACCGTCTGCGCTGGCGGCCGATGATCGGGGGCGGCGCCACCTTCGCGCGGGCGCTCGCCGACGCGGCCGGCCTGCTGGCCGCGTCTCCGACCGAGACGCCCCGCCTCGACGCCGAGGTGCTTCTCCGCCATCTGACCGGCTTTGACCGCACCCGGCTGCTCGTGCGGCTTCAGGAGTCGATGCCGACCGGGTTGGATGGCAGACTCCACGAACTTGTGCGTCGGCGGCTGAGCGGCGAGTCGATCGCCTACATCGTCGGCGCCCGCGAGTTCATGGGCCGGGAGTTCACAGTCGGGCCGGGCGTGCTCGTCCCCCGGCCCGAGACCGAGGCGCTGGTGGAGCTGGCGCTCGGGTGGCTGGCGCCCCGCCCGCGGTCGCGGGCCATCGACGTCGGCACGGGCACGGGCGCCGTCGCGCTCTCGCTGGCGGCAGGCTTGAGCCCCGCGCGCGGCGACCTCGTCGCCGGGGTCGAGCGGTCGTCCGACGCGATGGCCTACGCCGTCCGCAACCGGCGCGCGATGCGGTTCGAGACTCGGGTCCATCTGATCCGGGGCGATCTCGCCGCGGCGATTGGCGGTCCGGTCGATCTGCTGCTCGCCAACCTGCCCTATCTCCGTCCGGATCAGGTGCGCGGCAACTGGGCGCTGGCGGCGGAGCCGGAGGAGGCGCTCGTCGCCGGAGACGACGGCCTCGATCTGATCCGGCTGCTGCTCGCCGATGCTCCCCGCATCATGGCGCCCGACGGCGCGATCGGGCTGGAGATCGATCCAGGACAAAGCGACGCCCTGGTCGATCTTGTTGGATCGGTCTTTCGAGAATCACGCGTGACGATCCACCCCGATCTCGCCGGATTCGCACGCATCTGCTGGATCGAACCCTCCGGCGCCTGACGTCCGCGCCGACGCTAAGGCTCCGGGGTAAGATGGTCGGGCAGGCCGAAGCGCGATGCGCGCCATTCCGCGAGATTGGAGTCCGAGGTGACCTCTTCCCCGAAAGACCCGCGGTTGGCGCCGTACGGCGGCGGAAACTACGGCACGCCGCTCGACCTCGTCGACTCGCTGCTGGTTCCGACTCCGCTCTTCTTCATGCGCTCCAACGGCCCGATCCCGGAGATCGACCCCGCGACGTGGCGACTGGAGATCGGCGGCCACGTCGACCGACAGGTGACGCTCTCCCTTGCCGATCTCCAGACGATGCCGCACCGCTCGTTCGCGGCGTTCCTCGAATGCGCGGGCAACAGCCGGACTCGCTACGAGCCCGCCGCCGAGGGCACGCCCTGGCTCGACGACGCGGTCGGCAACGCCTCATGGACGGGCACGCCGCTGGCCAACGCGCTCGATCTCGTCGGGATCCGCGACGGCGCGCTCGACATCGTCGCCCAGGGCGCCGATTTCCCCGGCATGCAGCGTGGCCTGCCGGTGACGGTCGCGCGCGATCCGGACACGATGCTCGTCTGGGAGATGAACGGCGAGCCGCTGACGACTCCGCACGGCGGGCCCGTTCGGCTGCTGGTCCCGCGTTGGGGCGGGATCGCCTCGACCAAGTGGCTGGCGTCGTTGACCGTGCTCGACCACGCCTTCACCGGCTTCTACAACGTCGTGAACTACGTGATGATCTCCGAGCGCGGCGAGAATCTCGTCCCGGTCCGCGAGATGCCGGTAAAGTCGCTCATCTCCAGCCCGGTCGGCGGAGCCGCGCTCGGCGCGGGGCCGCAGCGGATCGCGGGCTTCGCCTGGTCGGGGCATGGCGGGATCGTCGGCGTCGAGATCAGCGTCGACGGCGGCGGGAGCTGGGGCGACGCGCGGATCGTCGAGGAGGCGGGCCGGCTCGCCTGGGTCCGGTTCGCATACGACTGGATCGCCACCCCCGGCGCCCACACCCTGCAGGCCCGCGCGACCGATGAGCGCGACCTCACCCAACCGACCGTGGCCGTCTGGAACGCGAAGGGCTACCAGATGAACGCCATCCAGTCCATCCACGTCACGGTGGTCTGAAGTCGGCGGACCGTCCGGCCTGAATCAGCCCCGTGCGGTTTCGAACGACGAGATCCTTCGTGCCTCAGGATGACGGGGCGGGAATGCCTCCTCGACCGTCATCCGCTCAACTGTCATTCTGACGAAGGAAGAATCTCGTCGGTCCTACGCCGATCAAGACTATCCATAAGACGTGGCACGCCACCATCGCACTCAAGGAGCAATCAGTGGGGACGATCCAGAACCTGCCCGACGCCGAGATCGAGCGCCTGCTGCGCACGGCGATCGTCGGCCGGATCGCCTGCTGCGACCATGGCGCCGCGGGCGGGGACGGGCGGCCCTACCTGGTGCCTATCTCCTTCGGCTACGACTGCCACGCGCTCTACGCCCACTCGGGGCCGGGCAGGAAGCTCCGGTTCATGCGCGCGAACCCGCTCGTCACGGTCGAGGTCGACGAGGCCGAGGCGTCAGATCGGTGGCGCAGCGTGGTCGCCGAAGGCGTCTTCGAGGAGATCGCCGACGAACCCGCCCGCGCGAACGCGTTGGCCCACATCTACCGCGACGCCGCCGTTCCCGAGCTCGGCGCGCAGACCGTCGTCTTCCGGATCCGGCTGACCGCGAAGACCGGCCGCTCCGAACACCCGGACACACCATGACCTCCGCACGCAACGGGCGATGAGTTTCGTTCGCCTGCGCGGTTCCACAGCTGTCGGCTACTCTAGAATCGACGAGTTGGCGACGCGCCCGACATGCGCAGACGTTCTGGTCGAACGATCCTATCAGGAGGCGAACAGCAACGATGGCGGCTCCCGGCGCGGTCAAGGGGTGGTTGACGGAACTCACCGGCAAACCGAAATCGATCATCGGCATGGTGCATTTTCCGCCCTTGCCGGGGACGCCGCTCTTCGACGCGTCCGGCGGGATGGCCGCGATCCGCGAGTGGGTCCGCCGTGATCTCGACGCGCTTCAGGGCGGCGGGATCCATGCGGTGATGTTCTGCAACGAGAACGACCGCCCCTATCGGCTCGACGCCGATCCCGCCTCCGTCGCGGCGATGGCGGACGTGATCGGCGGCATCCGGTCCGAGCTCTCCGTGCCCTTCGGCGTGAACCTACTCTGGGACCCGACCGCGACGATCGCGCTGGCGGCCGCGACCGGGGCCTCGTTCTGCCGGGAGATCTTCACCGGCGCCTTCGCGGGCGATTTCGGACTCTGGGTCCGCAGCGCGGGCGACGCGTTCCGGTACCGCAGGCAGCTCGACGCGCAGCACGTCCGGCTCCTCTTCAACATCAACGCCGAGTTCGCGCAGCAGCTCGCGCCGCGGCCGATCGCCGAGGTCGCGAAATCGGTGGCCTTCTCGTCGAGCCCCGACGCGATCCTGATCTCGGGGCCGATCACCAGCCAGCCCGCCGAGGCGTCGGCGCTGGCCGAGGTCAAGGCGGCGATCGGCTCGACCGGCATCCCTATCCTCGTCAACACCGGCTTCAAGGCGGGCAACGCCAGGGAGCTGCTTCAGTACGCCGACGGCGCGGTCGTCGGCTCCAGCCTGAAGATCGACGGGATCACCTGGAACCCGGTCGAGCGGACGCGGGTCGCGGAGCTGATGCGCGTGGTCGCCGAGGTCTCGGCGGGATGACCCGCAAAACCCAGGCGATCGGGATCGACGTCGGCACGACCGGGGTCAAGGCAGGCGTGATCGACGACGCGGGGCGGATGCTCGCCGAGCACACGGTCCCCCACGACCTCCATTCGCCGCACGCGGGCTGGGCGGAGGAGGACCCGGCCGATTGGGAGCGCTGCGCCCTGACGGCGCTGGCTGCGGTCGCGGCCTCGCCGCTCTTCGACCCCGCGCAGGTCGCGGCGATCGGCGTCAGCGGCATGGTCCCGGCGATGGTGCTGCTGGACGAGGACGGACGCCCGCTGCGCGCGTCGATCCAGCAGAACGACGCGCGCGCCGTGGCCGAGGTCGCGGAGCTGACGGCCAAGATCGACCAGGACGCGCTCTACGCGCGCACGGGCGGCTTCACAAACCAGCAGCACATCGCGCCCCGCCTGCTCTGGGTTCAGCGCCACGAGCCCGACGTCTGGCGGCGCACCCGCACGATTCTCGGGTCGTACGATCTCGTCACCGCGCGGCTGGCCGGGATGCCGCCCGCTGAATGCAGCCTTGAACTGAACTGGGCGATCGAGAGCGGGCTGTTCGATTTCCGGACGGAGGCGTGGGCGCCGGATCTCCTCCAGGCCGTCGGGCTCTCCCCCGGCCATTTCCCGCCGGTCAAACGCCCGGCCGAGATCGTCGGCGGCCTCGACCGCGCGACCGCGGACCGGGTCGGACTGCCCGCGGGCGTTCCGTTGATCGCGGGCAGCGCCGACCACGTCGCCTCCGCGCTGGCCGCAGGGCTCCGCGCCGACGGCGACACGCTGATCAAGTTCGGCGGCGCGGGCGACATCCTCTACTGCGCCTCACGGCCGCTGACGCATCCCAGACTCTTCATCGACGCGCACGACATCCCCGGCAAGTACCTGCTCAATGGCTGCATGGCGGCCAGCGGGTCGCTCGTGAAGTGGTACGTCGGCGACATCCTCGGCAGGTCGGCCGACAAGGCGACGCTGACGGCGCTCGACGCCGAGGCGCTGGCGATCCCCGCCGGGTCGGAGGGCGTGGTCGTGCTCCCCTACTTCCTGGGCGAGAAAACCCCGCTGATGAACCCCGAAGCCCGGGGCGTCATCTTCGGGCTCGACCTCCACCACGGACCGGCCCACATCTTCCGCGCGATCCTGGAGGCCGTGATCTTCGGCTTCCGCCACCACCTCGACGTGCTCCGCGAGGCGGGTCACGCGCCGTCCCGGATCGTCGCCACGAACGGCGGCGTCACCAGCGGTCTCTGGCGGCACATCGCCGCCGACGTCCTCGGCGCACCTGTGACCTCGTTCCGCGGCCACCCCGGCTCGTGCCTCGGCGTCGCCTTCGTCGCGGGGATGGCCGGCGGCGTCTTCGACGATTGGGCGCAGATCGACCGCTTCCTCACGGAGCCGGTCGTCGACGAGCCGGACGCCGTGGACACGGCGGTCTACACGGAACGCTACGCGGTCTACCGCGAGCTCTATGCGCGGCTGAGGGACCTGTTTCCGCTGGTCACCGGTTCGGCGGCCGTCTCCCGGATCGTCAGCGGCGATGCGTCGTCGGCCGCCCCGAGCACGTCAGGCGTCAACCGATGACGATTCCCGCACCTTTTCAAGGATTAGTCGGCGCTCAATCCAGATTCCCCGGAAGATAGCTGTGCGGATGGTTCAAAACGTGCATGCGAACTTGTGTCAAGCCGCGCATGGAAAACACGCCGCACTTGACGTCTTCAGCCGCGGGCGGTATAACGCGCCATTGAGAAGTGGACATGCGAAAAGACCAATACCGATCGTCGGCCGGGCTCTCCGCCCGTATGCAGCGTCGAAGTCGGCAAGTCGATCTTCGCGTGGGACCATTCCGGACAGCGCGGTTCGGAACCGCCAACACTAGGAGAGCATCGTGGACGAGAAGAAGACACACGTGAACGAGTTGCTGGCCGAGAGCCTGAGCGGGCGAATCAGCCGTCGAGACGTCATGAAGCGGGCGGCCGCGCTCGGTCTCAGCGCCCCCCTTGCCGGACTCATGATGTCGGCCCACGCGCACGGCGCTCTGGCGCAGGACGCGACGCCGGCGGCCGGCGATCAGAGCCCCGGCTACACGGCAGTCATGCCGCAAGGCCTCCGCACCGACCTCAAGGGCAAGAAGATCACCGCGATCCTCGGCGACGCGACGAGCCCGGACGTCCCCTGGCAGGCCGCCGTGATCAAGAAGTTCACCGAAGTGACCGGGATCGAAGTCACCCAGATCCCCGGCGAGACGCAGGCGAACGACCGGCTGACGAAGTACAACCAGGCGCTCGGCAGCAAGTCCAGCGACTTCGACGTCTACATGATCGACGTGATCTGGCCGGGCGTCGTCGCCGAGCACGCGGTGGACCTGAACGCCTCGCTGAAGCCGCTGGCGGACCAGCACTTCCCGGCGATCGTCGCCAACAACACGATCAAGGGCGCGTTGGTCGGCATGCCGTGGTTCACGGACGCCGGTCTGCTCTACTGGCGGCAGGACCTCCTCGACAAGTACAAGCTGACGCAGCCCGCGACGTGGGCCGAGCTTCAGACCTCCGCCAAGACCATCCAGGATGGCGAGCGCGCGGCCAGCGCCGACTTCTACGGGTTCGTCTGGCAGGGCAACGCCTACGAGGGCCTGAGCTGCAACGCGCTCGAGTGGCTGGTCTCGAACGGCGGCGGCAACATCATCGAGCCGGACGGCACCGTTTCGATCAACAACCCGCAGGCGATCGCCGCGTTCGAACGCGCCAAAGGCTGGGTCAAGACGATCTCGCCCGAGGAAGTCACCACCTACGCCGAGGCGGAGACGCTCAACGCCTTCATCGCCGGCAACGCCGCGTTCATGCGCAACTGGCCATACGCCTTCGCCGCGAGCAACGATCCCAAGCAGTCCAAGGTCACCGGCAAGGTCGGCGTCGGTCTGCTGCCGAAGGGCGACGGCGACAACGCCCGCAACGCGGACTGCCTCGGCGGTTGGCAGCTGATGGTCGCGAAGTACTCGAAGGAGCAGGACGCGGCGATCGAGCTGGTGAAGTTCATGTGCTCGCCGGAGATCCAGAAGTCGTTCGCGATCGAGCGCAGCCACCTTCCGACGATCGCCTCCGTCTACGACGACGCGGACGTCGCGAAGTCGAGCGAGTTCATCCCCCGCCTCAAGGACGTCTTCAACGGCGGCGCGGTCGCCCGACCGTCCAGCGTCAGCGGCGACGTCTACCCGCGCGTCTCGTCCGCCTACTGGACGACCGTCAACAACATCCTGACCGGGCAGACCTCGGCCGCCGACGGCTTGAAGGCGCTCGAATCGACGCTCAAGGGCATCATGGCCGACAAGGCCTAATCAGCGACCTCCGTTCTCTCATGCCAGGCGAGGACTTCCTCGCCTGGCATTTCACATCGGCGAGGGAATGCAATGAGTCAGCAAGCCGCCCCCGCGCAGTTGTCCACGATCGTGCCCGTCCTGACGAAACAGCGGGCATTGAAAGAGGAAGCCCCCCGTAGCGCCTGGGCGAAATCGCGGGAGCGGCTCGCCTGGATGATGGTCGCCCCCAGCCTCCTCATCGTCGCGCTCGTCGCCATCTATCCCTTGATCCAGACGTTCAGGCTGAGCTTCACCAACGCCCGCTTCGGGTCCACCCGCGCCGTCAGCTACGTGGGCTGGACGAACTATTCGCGGGTCTTGAACGACGAGATCTTCCGCACGGCGATGAAGCACACGATCGTGTTCACGATCTCCTCGGTCGTGATCGAGACCGTCTTCGGGATGGTCGTCGCGCTGGTCATCAACTCGAACTTCAAGGGCCGCGGCCTGGTCCGAACCGCGATGCTGCTGCCGTGGGCGATCATGACGGTCGTCTCGGCGCAGCTCTGGAAGTTCATGCTCGACCGCTCCTACGGCGTGGTCAACGACATCCTCTTCACGCGGCTCGGCGTCCTGAACGAGAAGATCCCGTTCACGGCCAGGGCCACCACATCGCTTTGGTCCCTCGTCGCGATCGACGTCTGGAAGACGACCCCGTTCATGGCCCTGCTGCTGCTGGCGGGACTCCAGATCATCTCCGGAGACGTCTACGAGGCCTCGACGATCGACGGCGCGAGCAAATGGCAGCAATTCTGGCAGATCACCATGCCGCTCGTGCGGCCGGCGCTGCTCGTCGCCCTGATCTTCCGCACGCTCGACTCGTTCAAGGTCTTCGACCTGCCGTTCGTGATGAAGGGCGCCGCCACCGACACGATCACGGTCGCCGTCTACGCCCAGCAGAAATTGGTCAACGATCTGCTGCTCGGGCGCAGCTCGGCGGCGAGCGTGATCATCTTCCTCTGCATCGGCGCCATGGTTTTGGTCTACACCCGGATCGTCAAGGTGGAGGAGGCTTAAGATGGCGACTGTCACTTCCGCCGCCCCGCGCTCGGCCGTGCGCCCGACCGGCGTGATCGCCGAGCGGCGGATCAAGCCGAGCGCGGTCATCGGCAAGATCCTCTTCTATCTCCTGGTGGTGACGATCCTCTTCTACACGATCTTCCCGTTCTACTGGATGGCGGTCTCCTCGCTCAAACCCGACAGCGATCTCTTCACGACCCCGCTCAACTACCTGCCGAAGCCGCTCAGCCTCGGGCACATGCGCTACGTCCTCAACAGCGGCGAGTTCCTGAGGGCGCTCCGGAACTCGGCGTTCGTGGCGACGTCGACGGTGCTGCTCTCCCTCCTGATCGGCTCCTTCGCCGCCTATGCGATCGGCCGGATGAAGTTCCGCGGCAAGTCGCCGATCATGTACCTGATCCTCTCGCTGACCATGTTCCCGCAGGTCGCCGTGCTCGGCTCGCTCTACCAGATGATCAACCGGGTCCATCTCTTCAACCGCTGGCCGGCCTGTACCATCTCGTACCTGACCTTCACCCTTCCTTTCACCGTTTGGGTGCTCGCCAACTTCTTCAAGGCGATGCCGGGCGAGCTGGAGGAGGCCGCGCTGGTCGACGGCGCCACGCCGTTCCAGGCGTTCCTGAAGATCCTGCTGCCGTTGGCCCTGCCCGGGCTGGTGACCACCGGCCTGCTCGCCTTCATCGCGGCCTGGAACGAGTTCCTCTTCGCCGTCACCTTCACCCAGGACTCGCGGGCGCGTACAGCCCCGGTCGCGATCGCGAGCTTCTCCGGCAACACCCAGTTCGACTATCCGTGGGGCAACATCATGGCCGCCGCGGTCATCGTGACCGTGCCGCTGGTCGTGCTCGTGCTGATCTTCCAGCGCAAGCTGCTCGCGGGCCTCACCGCCGGCGCCGTCAAGGGATAGCCCCGGCCCGACCGCTTCGACGGGTCCGCGACGGAGGCCAGCGCCATGGTGCCGGCCTCCGTCGTCTGTCGGAGTCCCCGCACGAGGCTTTGGCTGCCAAAGATGAGAGGACAGGAATGGCGAGCGAATACGCGTTCACCATGGACATGTCGTCGATCAAGTTCGGCGCGGGCGCGACCCGCGAGGTGGGCTCGGACATGCGCGCCCAGGGCGCGACCCGCGTGCTGGTCCTCACCGACGCCAATCTCGCCGCGGGCCGAGCCGTGGAAACCGCGATGCGGGCGCTGAAGGCGGAGGGGCTCGACACGGTCCTCTTCGATCAGGTCCGCGTCGAGCCGACCGACTCCTCGTTCCGGATCGCGATCGACGTCGCGACGGAGGGCGGATTCGACGGCTATGTCGCGGTCGGCGGCGGCTCGGTGATCGACACGGCGAAGGCGGCGAACCTCTACGCGACCCACCCGGCCGACTTCCTCGCCTACGTCAACCCGCCGATCGGTCGCGGCGAGCCCGTGCCGGGCCGCCTCAAAACCTTGGTCGCGATCCCCACGACGGCGGGCACCGGAAGCGAGACGACCGGCGTCGCCATCTTCGACTACGAGCCGATGCACGCGAAAACCGGCATCGCCCACAGAGCCTTGCGGCCCATCCTCGGCATCATCGACCCAGAGAACACCCGGACGATGCCGCGGATGGTCGCAGCCTGCTCGGCGCTCGACGTGCTCAGCCACGCCATCGAGTCGTACACCGCACTGCCCTACTCCCGACGGGAGGCGCCGGAGAGTCCGCGGATGCGCCCGTCGTACCAGGGGGCCAACCCGATCAGCGACGTCTGGTCGGCGCGCGCGGTCGAGATGCTGGCGGCCAACCTGATGCGCGCGCTGGACGACCCGGACGACGACGAGGCGCGGGGCCAGATGATGCTGGCGGCGGCCTTCGCCGGGGTCGGCTTCGGCGCCGCTGGCATTTATTTGCCCCA
>JBPCRG010000377.1:0-12055 GCA_050997095.1 Thermomicrobiales bacterium
GAACAGCGTCGACTCGACGCTCCCGACGATCTGGGCTCGGGTGCGGGCCCCCGACTGCGGCGCCCTCCAGATCACGGCCGCTGCCGCGCCGAGCCCGGCAAGCACGGCGCCGAAAACGAATGCGCCCGTGTAGTCTTCATTCGCTGCGCCCATCAAACACTCCCGACGATCCGCTCTTCCGGTGCGCGGCTCCGCATGCGACGCCCGTGTTTGAGACAGCTTAGCGACTGACGCCCGTCGAGGCAAAACTGTTGGCCCCCCGCCCGGCGTCTGGCCCGATGCCGACCGGAGAGTGCTCCATCGTCCGTCCCCTCGTCGATCGTCCGATCACGCGAGATGCAAGGTTCGATCCACCCCCCAGACACGTCGGGTCTCCGCGACGTGTTTCATGGGCGTAGCTATACTTCAGGCATGACGACGAACACGATCACGCTTCAAGACGATCTCGCCGAAATGCTGGAAAAAGTCGGGGAGCGGCACGACCCGCCGATCGCCCCCGATGAGCTGGCCCAGATCGCGATCCGGGAGTATCTTGAGCAGCGCACGCTTCGCCGCCCGCGCGGCCCGCTGCCGATCACACCGGCGGTGAACGGCGATCGGGGTGGGGAGACGCTCGAACGTCTCCTTGTCGATCGCGGATACGCATCACCCCGCGGTCCGCTCCGGATCACTCCGGCCGACACCGACAGCGGCGTGAACGACCTGAGCGTCAATCATGATCGCTATTTTGCCGAATGACGCACCGGATCCTTGCGGATGCCGGTCCGCTCTTGGCATCGATCGACCCGCGGGATCAGCACCACGTCCAGAGTCGCGACGATCTTCAGCGGATCGAGAGCGATCGCGCGGAAATCCTGATCTACCTCCCGACCCTTTTCGAAAGCCATGTGCTCATCGCACGCCGCTTGGGAATGACGGCGGGGTTGCGCTGGTTGGACGACATCCGCAGCGGCACGGCCGTTTTGCAGATCCAGCCAACCGACCTGGACGAAGCTTCCCGCATCCTCCGCCGACTGCCCGATCAGACGGTCACGCTGTTCGACGCCGCCCTCGCCGTCATCTCCCGCCTCCTCGACCTGCCGGTCTGGACCTACGACCACCACTTCGACGTGATGGGCGTCCGCGTCTGGCGGTAGGGCTCCGCCTCCCCGCTGCACATGCGAGTGGCGCCGGATCGGCCTTGCTATACTGCCGCCATGACGACGCTGACGCTCACTCTCCCACCCGACCTCGTCGAGCGACTGGACCGGTACGGCGAACGCCTCGGGACGTCGACAGACCGTGCCACTCTTGCGGAAGTGGCGATCCGGACGTTTTTGGCCGAACATGACGACCTCGACGGCGCCGCTGATCGCGTGTCCGCAGGCGCTGACGCGAAGACTGCGGAAACGTCGCGGGATGAGGCGGCGCTCCTGCGATTCATGGAGGAATACGGCTACGCAAAGACGCCTGGGCCGTTTCGCGTCGCACCGGCGGAACAGGGAAGCGGGTTGAGCGACGTCGGCGTCAACCACGACCGTTATGTCGAAGACGTGCTCGACATGTTCGACCACCCGAGCGACGGACGACAGCCGTCGCCCGATCGGGAGGCACGGCACGAGGCCGTCCGTCGGCACTTCGTCGACACACACCCCTATGTGAAGCCTCTCGAACCGCTGCGGATCACGCCGGTCGAGACCGACGACGGCATCGACGACTTCAGCGTCGATCACGACCGCTATTTCGAGGGATGACCTATCGGATCTTGGCGGATACCGGTCCCCTCTTGGCCTCTGTCGATCGTCGCGATCAGTACCATGCTCGATGCCGACTCGAACAACACCGCCTCCAAATGGATGGCGCCGAAATAGTTGCCACGATGCCGACGCTCTTCGAGTGCCATGCGCTGCTCGTCCGCAGGCTCGGGCCGCTCCCCGCCATCCGCTGGCTCCTCGAGATCCGGCGCAGCATCGCGGTGCTCCCATTCGAGGAAGAGGACTTGACGCTGACGACTCGATTGATGGAACGTTACGCCGACCAGCCCATCTCCCTTTTCGACGCAGCGGTGGCCGTTTTCGCAGTCATCCTCGACGTGCCGGTCTGGACCTACGACCACCACTTCGACGTGATGGGCGTCCCCGTCTGGCGCTGACGGCGGCCGTTTCCGGCACTCGTCGGCCGCTTTCTTTCTGCCGCCTGCTGCGATAGCATGGCGCGTCGAGTTCAGGGGAAGCAGGGCCGGGAATCGAGTGGCAGGAACGTCAGCCTCATCCCTTGCCTGCAGGCGTGTGGATGCACAAGCGCCCGTCTGTGCTGAACCGCCCAGTCCTCTCCGTGGAGGCATCGCCATGCGCGTCTTGATCGCCGGATGCAAGCAGGAAGTCTCGACGTTCAATCCGGCGCCGACGCACGCCGCGGATTTCACCACCTCCTCGGGCGACGAGGTCATCGCGTTCCATCGTGGCGTGAGGAGCGAGATCGGCGGCGCGTTGAGCGTGCTCCACGGCGCGGGGGTCGAGATGATCGGCGCGTTCAGCGCCCGCGCGATCACATCGGGCGGCACGTTGGCGGGCGCCGATTGGACCCGCATCGCGGACCGGTTCCTGGCCGCGATCAGATCCGCGCCGCGGGTGGACGGCATCTTCTTCTCGATGCACGGCGCGATGTGCGCGGCGAACGAGGTCGATCCCGAAGGCCATCTCTTACGTGAAACCCGTAAGATCGTCGGGGAGGGCGTTCCGATCGTCCTCTCGCTCGACCTGCACGGGATCGTCACCGACCGGATGCTCCGGCATGCCGACGCGGTCGTCGCCTACCACACCTATCCCCACGGCGATTTTTTCGAGACCGGCGAACGGGCGGGGAAACTGCTGCTCCGCCTCCTGAGGAAGGAGGTGAAGCCCGTCACCGCGATGGTCCGGGTGCCCGCCTTGGTGCGGGGCGACGAGCTGATCACCGCAACCGGCAGGATCGGCGCGCGGATTCGCGAGGCGCAGGCGGTCGAGTCGGCTCCGGGCGGTCTCTCCGCGGCGATGTTTTGGGGCAATCCCTTCACCGACGTGCCGGATCTCTCGTCCAACAGTCTGGTCGTGACCGACGGCGACCGCGCCTGGGCCGGGCGCGAGGCGGTGGCGATGGCGCAGGGCTTCTGGGCCGACCGCGCCGCGATGCAGGCCGAGCTGGTCGGCATGGAGGAGGCGGTCCGGATCGCGGGCATCACGCCGGGCACGACCGTCCTGATCGATGCCGCCGACGCGACCAGCTCGGGCGCGTCCGGCGACAGCAACGCGATCCTGCGGGCCCTGATCGAGGGCGGCTACGGGGGTCGCGCGCTCTTCCCGGTCGTCGATGCCCCGGCCGTGCGCGACGCGATCCGGGTCGGAGTCGGCAAAACCGTGACCACCCGGCTGGGAGGCACGCTCGACCCGGCGCGATTCGACCCGCTGCCTGTCGAGGGCACGGTGCGGATGCTTTCGGATGGCCGCTTCACCAACGAATCGCACAACACCGAGTGGTTCGCGGGCGACACGGCGGTGCTGGAGATCGGCCGCCACATCGTGATCGTGACCAGCCGCCAGGTCAGCCACTACGACCGATCGCTGTTCCTCGCCCACGGCCAAGACCCGACCCGCTTCGATTGCGTGATCCAGAAATCCCCCCATTGCCGCCACGAGTTCTTCGCCGCCTGGGTCACCCGGCTGGTCGGAGTCGACGCGCCCGGGTCGACCAGCGCAAATCTGGGCTACCTCGGCCACACCGTCTGCCGTCGCCCGATGTACCCCATGGAGCCCGACGCCGCGTTCGAGCCCGAGGTGCTGTTTTTCGAGCGGGGTTGAAGCTGCGGGGCAGGAGCATGGAACGCCATGAAGATCCGGGAGATTCGGGCGGTCGGGTTGACGGGCGCCACGCCGGAGGGCGGCTGGAGCAGCGAGCTGCGCCCGGAGGACGGCGTGCATACGCTCGTCGCCGTGCTGACGGACGAGGGTCTGACGGGATTCGGCGGCGTCTTCACGAACGCGGGGCTCGTCCACGCCGCGCTGAACGTGCTCGAACCGCTCTACCGCGGCGAGAACGCGCTCGAGCCGGAGCGGGTCGGCGAAAAGCTGCACCAGCACAGCTTCTGGATGGGGCGGGGCGGCTCGATCACGCACACCATCGGCGGGATCGACATCGCGCGCTGGGATCTCCTCGGCAAGGCGACGGGGCAGCCGGTCGGCCGACTGCTCGGGGGGAGATGCCGCGAACGCGTGCGGCCGTATGCGTCGATCCTGATGGACCGGCCCGGGCCGCTCACCGAGCGCCTCCATGCCGTCAAGGCCAAAGGGTTTCGCGCCGTCAAGATGGGCTGGGGGCCGTTCGGCCGGGTCGACGACCGGACGGACGAGGCGATCGTGCGCGCCGCCCGCGATGCGCTCGGGCCGGAGATCGAGTTGATGGTCGACGCGGGCGGCAGCGACGCCTTCTGGCGCAACGGCTTCACCTGGGCGCTGCGCACCGCGGAGATGCTGGCGTCGTATCGCGTCGCCTGGTTCGAGGAGCCGCTGCGCGCCGACGCGCTCGACGATTATGTCGCGCTTCGCCGGGCGACCCGGATCCCGATCGCAGGCGGCGAGACGCTCACCCGGCGGCAGGCGTTCCAGCCATTCCTCCAGGCCGGCGCGTTCGACATCGTCCAGCCGGACGTCTGCAAGGTCGGGGGGATCAGCGAGGAGCGGCGGATCGGCTGGATGGCGCAGGAGAACGGCATCCGCTTCATCCCGCACGGCTGGAACACCGCGATCGGACTCGCCGCCGATCTCCAGCTCGCCTCCGCGTTCCCCGACACCGACCTCGTCGAATACATCGACGGCTCGGCCTACGTCGACGAGATCAAGCTCGGCGGTTGGCGGCTGGACGCGGACGGCATGCTGCCGATCCCGGACGCGCCGGGGCTCGGCATCGAGCTGGATCTCGACGCGGTGGCGCGGCACAGCGGCGGCGAAACGCTGTTGCCGTGAGTGCTAGCATACGCATCGACAGCATTTTTGCCCGGTTTGTCCCTTCCGCGCGTCGAACCGCCAATCCCCACGAGGCCATAGCGATGTCCATCACCAAGCTGTACACCGCGGAAGATCTGTTCGCGTTGGGGTCGGACGCTCACTTCGAGCTGATCGACGGGGAGTTGCAAGACGTGCCATCGTCGGGGATGTATTCCAGCTCCCTGAGCGTCCGCTTGCTGATCAAGCTCGGTTCCTACGTCGAGCGGCACGACCTCGGAGTCCTGACGGGAGAGGATGGCGGGTACGTGCTGCAGCGGTCGCCGGATCGCGTCGTCTCGCCCGACATCGGCTTCGTCCGCAAGGATCGGCTGCCGGGCGGCGAGGCTCCGGAGTTCTTCTGCCCGGTGCCGCCCGACCTGGCGATCGAGATCATGTCGGCGACCGACCGCCTGATCGACGCCGAGCGGAAAGTTCAGCGCTACCTCGACGCGGGCACGCCGCTCGTCTGGCTCGTGATCTCCAAGACGCGGACAGTCAGGGTCTACGGGCCGGGACGGGAGCCGAGCGACCTCGTCTCCGGAGACGTCCTCGACGGGGAGGAGGTCCTCCCAGGGTTCCGTCTGCCGGTCGCGGACGTCTTTCCGGGCCGACGGTGACGCCCCCAGCCTGATCGGGTCCGCGCCTGGACTCACTACCGATCTCCGACTCTCCTCGAATCCACGAGACCGACGGCGGTGAGGTCGGAACAGTCGGCCGATGGCTTGTCGCGAACGGCGGGCAAGGGATGGCGGATGGACAAAGCCCGGCGTGGGCCGTGCTCTGCACGTGGTCGTCAAGCACGGGGATGGCAGCGGACGTCGCGTTCGAGAATGCCACGATTCTGGGAGAACAGTCGTTGCTTCGATCCCCCGGCGGGTCGAGTCACCTGAGGCGGCCACGATGTCCATCACCAAGCTGCACACAGCCGACGATCTCTTTTTGCTGGGGTCCGACGCGAGATGCGAATTGATCGAGGGGGAGCTGCACGACGTGCCGGGATCGGGTCTGAAGTCGAGCGTGATCGGCGGCGATATCATGTTCGCGATCGGCCTCCATCTCCGCGGCGACCGCATCGGGATCGTGAGCGGCGAGGCGGGTGGGTATCTGTTGTCCCGCGCCCCCGACACGGTCGTCTTTCCGGACGTCGCCTTCATCCGGACGGACCGCCTCCCCGGGGGCGGGGTTCCGGAGGGGTTTTGTCCGGTTCCGCCCGATCTCGCGGTGGAGGTCGTGTCGCCCACCGACCGGCTGCCCGACGCGGAGCGGAAGGTGCGGCGGTACCTCGATGCGGGCACGCCGCTCGCCTGGCTGGTCGACCCGGCGTCGCGCTCGGTCGCGGTCCATCGCCCGGGCCGGCCGGTCCGGACGCTCGGCGTGGCCGATGTGCTCGACGGCGGGGATGTGCTGCCCGGCTTCATGCTGCCCGTCGCGGAGATCTTCGCGCTCTGATCTGCAGATCTGGCGTGCGGACGCGGCCGCTCTCGCGACGTTCGCCCCGGCTTGACGACTTCATCCACACTTCATCATGAGTCTTCATCATGCGATTGCCGGACCGGGGCGTTTTTCGCCGCCCGGATCGCCGCGGGGAGGCGTCATGCGCATTCTGGTCGTCGAGGATGAGCCGAGACTGGCGACGCTGCTGCGTCGCGGGTTGACGGAGGAGGGGCATGCGGTCGACGTCGCCGGCGACGGGGAGGAGGCGCTCGACTGGGTCGACGCGGCGACCTTCGAGGTGATCGTGCTCGATGTGATGCTGCCGGGGATCGACGGCCTGCAAGTCTGCCGTCGGCTCCGGCGCAAGCGCTTCCAATCCCCCATCCTCCTGCTGACCGCCAAAGACGCCGTCGCCGACCGCGTCGCCGGTCTCGACGCCGGCGCCGACGACTACCTGACCAAGCCCTTCGCCTTCGCGGAGCTGGTAGCCCGCCTGCGCGCCCTGACCAGGCGTCCCCGCGAGACGATGGACACCGTGCTGCAGGCCGGCGGCATCCGGCTCGACCCGTCCGACCGCCGGGTCTGGCGCGGGGACCAGGAGATCGTTCTGGCGAACAAGGAATTCCGGATTTTGGAATATCTCCTGCGCAACCCGAACCGGGTGCTCACCCGCACGATGATCGCCGAGTACGTCTGGGACTACGACTTCCCCAACGTCACCAACGTGATCGACGTCTACATCCGCTCGCTGCGCAAGAAACTCGACGACCCCTATCCCGGCGCCCTGCTTCAGACCGTGCGCGGAGCCGGCTACCGCCTGGCCCCCCCAGACTCGGGCGCGTGAGCGTCTCCCGCCTCCCGATCCGTTGGCGGCTGACCATCTGGTACGCCTCGCTGCTGGCCGCGGCGCTGCTCCTCTTCGGGGTCGCCCTCTACGTCGGTCTCCGGGTCGTGCTCTACGACACCTTCAACGAGCAGGTCCGCAACCGCGCCGCGCTCGCGCGCTCGACGGTGCAGGTGGAGGGCGGCCAGTTGGCGCTCGATCCGTCCACGATCGCCAACTTCAGCGACGACGAGCATTTCGTCCGGATGCTCCGCGCCGACGGCCAGGTTGTCGTCGACACCAGCGCCGCCGCCGGCCCCGTCCCGATCGACCCGGCATTGATCGCCGCCGCGTCCGCCGGGCAGTCGCTCCTGACCACGCACGACACGCCGAACGGCACCCTGGTCATCGCCACCGAGCCGGTCCGCGACAACGGCGCGGTCGTGGGGGTCCTGCAGACCGCGGCGTCGCGCAACGACGTCGAGGACACGGTGCGGATCATCGTCCTCGTGCTCGCGGTCGCGGCGCCGACCGTCCTCATCGTCGCCAGCGGCGGCGGCTACGTGCTGGCCGGACGGGCGCTCCGGCCCGTCGCCGAAATCACGCGGCTCGCCTCCACGATCGGGGCGAACGACCTGCACGCCCGCCTCGACCTGCCGCTGCCGGACGACGAGCTCGGGCGCCTCGCGCGGACGTTCGACGCGATGCTGGCGCGGATCGAGGAGGCGTTCGAGCGCCAGCGCCGCTTCACCGGCGACGCCGCCCACGAACTGCGGACCCCCCTCAGCCTCATGCGCGGCCAGGTCGACCTCGCCCTCGCCCGCGACCGCTCGGCGGGCGACTACCGCGACGCGCTGCACGAACTCGACGCCGATCTCGAGCGATTGACCGGGCTGGTCGGGACGCTGCTGGCGCTGGCCCGATCCGACGCGGGCGCGATGACCCCGGATCGGGCGCCGATCGACCTCGCCGCGACCGTCGCCGCAGTCGCCGATCTCTACGAGCCCCTGGCCGCCGAGGCGGGCGTCGCTCTGGTGACCGAGGCGACCGCGACGCCAGCCATGGCCGACGAGGATCTCGTCATCCAGATCCTCGTCAACCTCGTCGACAACGCCCTCGCCCACACCCCGGACGGAGGCCGCGTCACGATCGGCTGCGCGTCCGACGGCGGCGGAGCGCGGCTCTGGGTCTCGGATACGGGCCGGGGCATTCCCGCGGAGCATCAGGCGCGGGTCTTCGACCGCTTCTACCGGGTCGACGCCGCCCGCACGACCGGCGGGTCGGGTCTCGGCCTGGCGATCTGCCGCACCATCGCCGAAGCCCACGGCGGCACGATCGCGCTGACGAGCGAGCCCGGCGTCGGCGCGCGTTTCGAGATCTCCCTTCCGGAAAGCCAGCCCAGCCGATCGACGCGGCTTTAGAAATGGTTCACGCCGATTTCATGCCGGTCCCGCACCCTGGGTCCAACTCGTAGGGAATGAGCCCGACGGGAAGATTCAACGGAGGCACACGATGAACCGTCCCTTGATCGGGGTTGCGGGCTTGACCCTCGGCCTTTCGCTCCTTACCGGCGCCGTGTCGGCCAGCGCCTCAAGCGCCCCGGCGCCCCGAGCGCCGGTGGCATACACGGTGGGAGCCGGCCTGGACGCCGGCACGCTCTACCGTCTGACAGTTCCATCCGCGCAATCCGCGCCGCAGGATTGCGCATCACAAGCCCCGGACACGACCGACACCGCGGACAGCGCGATCGACGCCGACAACGTCCAAGACCCGAACGGTCCGGACGCCGCCGGCGGCGACTCCGGCAAGGAAGCGGCCGACAACGACACGCTCGAATGCGGCGACCAGACCACGCCAGACGCCTGGAGCGAAACCAAGTCCTCAGGCGTCGCACTCCTTGCCGCCAAGCCGAGCGCGGCGAACTCGCAGGCGAAGGCGCAGGAGACGGCGCCCGGCGTCGAGAGCCCGGACGGCACGAGCGAGACCGAGAACGCCGCCTTCGGCGACCAAGCGACCGACGGCGTCGATTGCGTCCAGCAGGGCGAGCAGCAGGGTGACAACGTCGGCTGCTGATCGCGTCCACTCCAACGGGGCGCAAGGTTCGCGCCCCGACCCCACAGAGGCGGCTTCCCACTCGGGAGGCCGCCTTTCTCGTTTGCGCCAGCCCGACATTCATCCGGACTTCACCGCGGCACACGATCATGGGAATGATTTTGGATTCGCGATCGTTGCAGCTGAGTGCTCCGCTGGAATGGTCCCGAGGTTGCAAGAGCCGTAGCAAAGGGACATCATGGCGACGCTCCCCGCACGATCCCGTGCGGCTCAGTCATTCTCGACCGACGGAGTCGGCCGAATCCCCGCATGGTCCCGCGTCCGGCGTTGGTGGGTCATGCTTCCGCTGCTGGGCGTCTTCTTCCTGGTCCGGGGTGGGCTTGATCCCGTCCGGATCGGGGCTCTGCTGCGACGCGCCGATCCCCGCTGGGCGGGAGCCGCGGTGCTGGCCCAGGCGGCGGTCCTGGTCTTGATCGGCGTGAAATATCGTCTGCTGCTGGCCAGGCTGGGTCATCGCGTCGGCTGGTCTCCCCTGCTCCGCCTCCACCTGCGGCGACACCTCGTCGCCACCGCCCTGCCGTTCGGCGGCCCGCCCTCGATGGTGCTCTTCGCCCGCGACCTGCGCGCCCGCGGGGTGCCGACCGATGACGCGGTCTTCACGGGCGTGCTGTACGGAGCGGTCGGCCAGGCGGGTTTCGTCGTCTACTCGGCTCCCGTCATGGTCTGGCTCGCCGCGACCGGGCAGGTCGGGCGCCTGCTCGTCGCCGGGGGGTTGGCCTTCGCCGTCGTCTCCGGAGCCACCTTCTGCTCCATGCGGCTTGCCGGGCGCCACGACCCGCCGCCGTGGCTTGCCCGACGGCTCCCCCGCCGGGCCGCGGGCTTTCTCGACACCGTCCGCGGCCATCGCATCCGTCCCCGCGACCTGCTCATGCCCGTGGCCGCCACGGTCGGCATCAACGGCTTGGGAGGCTTCATGCTCTACGCCTGCCTGCGCGCCGTCGGGCAGCACCCCGCTGCGGCGTCGGTGCTTGGCGCGCGCGTCGTCGGCACGTTCGTCACCTTCGTCTCCCCGATCCTTCAAGGAGCCGGCGCGGTCGAGTTGACGACGGCGGGGGCGTTGCGCGACGCGGGGACACCGGCGGCCGCGGCGCTTGCCGGAACGCTTCTCTTCCGCCTCTTCCAGCTCTGGCTTCCGCTCGCGCTCGGCGTCGGGGCGCTCCTCGACGTGCGGCGCGTCCGGAGCCCAATCCCGAACCTGCGGCCGATCGCATGGTCGCTTGGCGCCACGGCCGTCGGCCTTGCCGCGGCGCTGACCGTCTTGTAGACGACAAACGGGACGCATTCCCACGCGATGGTCGCCTGCCCAACCCCCACGAACCTCCGGGGGTAACGCCCACGACCGCGCCGACCTGGACAGGACGATTGGCGGCTTTCCGCTTCATCACGAATTCATCCAAGCTCGGTAGGTTGCAAAAGGCCGTCCGGTTGCTCGACGACGCCGTCGAACGCAAGGCCGGTCCTGCCACCAAATCCATCGAGTCGAACAGGACCATCGGCAGACCGCGACCCATCCGTCGCGGCCTGACGTGCTGCATCGAGTCGAACCGCTTGCTGAGGAGGATCGGATGGATTGAGCGTCCACTGCCGAGGAAGGATCGGGAGCCCAGCCGCGGCGCCCGAAATGTTGGTCGGCTGACGTCGGACTCAACGCGCCCTCGGACCAACCCTTCTCTCGGATCAAGCCATGAAACCGCCCGCACACCCTTTCGGTTCTTTTTTCGGAGGAAACAATGGCAGAGAACGTCGAGATACAGCACGCGCGCACCGCGACGCACCACGCCTCAACGGCCACATTCGGCCGACAAATGCTGAACAAGGTGCCGGAAGTCACGATCTTTTTCTGGTTCATCAAAGTGTTGTGCACCACCGTCGGGGAGACCGCGGCGGACTGGCTGAACACGCGGTTGAACCTCGGTTTGACCGGCACGACCTACGTGATGGGCATCCTGCTGCTCGTCACGCTTTTCTTCCAGTTTCGGCTGCGGCGATACGTGCCGAGCATCTATTGGCTCGCCGTCGTCCTGATCAGCGTCGTCGGCACCCTGATCACTGACAATCTCACCGACAATTTCGGGATCTCGCTGGTGACGACCACCATCATCTTCGCGATCGCGCTCGCCGGCTGCTTCGCGGCATGGTTCGCGAGCGAGCGGACGCTCTCGATCCACAGCATCGTCACGAGCCGACGGGAAGCCTTCTACTGGCTGACGATCCTCTTCACCTTCGCGCTCGGCACCGCGGCAGGCGACCTCACCGCCGAGCGTCTGGCTCTCGGCTACTGGAAGTCGGCGATCCTCTTCGCCGCATTGATCGCGGTCGTGACCGTGGCGCACCTGCGCTTCCAGCTGAACGCGATCCTCGCCTTCTGGATCGCCTACATCCTGACCCAACCCCTGGGCGCGTCGCTCGGCGACTACCTCTCCCAGCCTCGCGATGAAGGCGGACGCGGGATCGGCACCGTCGGCACCAGCGTGATCTTCCTCCTCGCGATCCTGGCGCTGGTCATCTATCTGAGCGTCACCAGGAAAGACGTGATCGAGGGCGAGACCGCCTGAGCGAATCGGCCAGCCCGTGCCTTGGCTGGTCTGGATGAAAAAGACGCACGGCGGGCGGACGTGGGCCGATGGCCTTCGCCCATGTCTGCCCGCCGTCGCGGGACATCGAAGCGCCCGCCAGCCCCAAACAAAGG
>JBPCRG010000452.1:0-2750 GCA_050997095.1 Thermomicrobiales bacterium
GCCGTGCTGAGTTGGAAGGTGGAGCGGTCGATCGTTCGGAACGCCGCCGGCATCGGGAACAGCAGCGTCGCCAGCGGCCCGAACGTGGCCAACTGCGTCGGCGCGCTGATGGAAAGCACAGGCAACATCTCCAAGCAGGGCGCCTTCCTTCCCGGCATTCCCTATCGCAAGGGCCAGGGCGACGTCACATCGTTGGTCACGAGTTGGATCGTCAACGGCGATCCCAACTACGGCTTCGTGCTCAAGGGCAGGGACGAGACCTACAGCCGCAACAACGCCGCCTGCATCTCCATCCTCGCCAACCCACGGCTCACGATTACCTATCTCCATTCGTAGCACGGAGACCGTCCGCCAGCGTCGTCATCGTAGATATGGGGAAACACACATGGATGGGCAACGATTCGACGCTTTGACCCGCTCACTCGCGTTCGGCGCGAGCCGGAGGACGCTGTTCAAAGGCGCAGCCGCGGCGATCGGCGCGATCCTGGCTCCCCTCGGCAGGGAGCGCACCGCCCGCGCCGAGGGCGCGTATTGCGGGGTGACCTGCGCGGATTCGGGCCAGAACTGCGACGGCGCGACCGACAGGTGCTACACCTGCTGCGACCCGCTCTGCGTCGACACCTCGACCGACCCGAACAACTGCGGCGACTGCGGACGCGTCTGCCCCGGCGCCTCGTACGCCTCCTGCGGCGACGGCGTCTGCGGGCTCGCCTGCCCCGACGGCTGGAGTCCCTGCGGCGACGGCGCCAGCCGCTATTGCGCGGACCTCGGCGCCGACGTCTACAACTGCCAGTCGTGCAGGACCGCCTGCACCCCGCCCCGCGACGCCTGCTGTCCGGGCGTCGGCTGCGTCTGGCTGGCGGAGGACGACGGCAACTGCGGCGCCTGCGGAAACGCCTGCGGGCAGGACATGCGCTGCTGCAACGGCCAGTGCGTCGATCCGTCGACGGACGGCCAGTTCTGCGGCTCCTGCGAGATCACCTGCGCGGCCGACCAGATCTGCCGCCGCGGGATCTGCGCCGCCCGCTGCCCGGCCGGGCAGATTCTGTGCGGGCCGGATTGCGTCGATCCCGCCGCCGACCGCGCGAACTGCGGCGGCTGCGGCGCGGCCTGCGCCGCCGGCGAGGTCTGCCAGCGCGGCTCCTGCGTCTCGACGTGCGCGGCCGGGGCGACCGACTGCGGAGGAATCTGCGCGAACCTGACGACCGACCCGAACAACTGCGGGGCCTGCGCCAACGTCTGCAGCCGCGAGACCGTCTGCCAGAACGGCGTCTGCGTCCGACCGCAACCGCCCGGCAACACCCGGAACTGCCCGGACGGGCAGACGGGTTGCCAAGATGGCTGCGTCGACGTCAAGACCGACGCCAACCACTGCGGCGGCTGCAAAAACGTCTGCATCGGGACGATATCCTGCTGCGGCGGAGCCTGCGTCGATTTGAAGACGGCCGCCGCGGACTGCGGCGCCTGCGGCCGGGTCTGCCCGCCAGGATGGACGTGCCGGGACGGCGGGTGCGAGTTCACCGCGACCGAGACGGGCGTCGTCAGCAGCCGGCGGGTCGCCACCCCCGAGCTCTGTTTGGTCCCGGCCCGCTCCACCGCGAGCCTCCAGGCGCTCGCCGACGGCGCCGCGGCCGCCACGCCGACGCCGCAGGTTTCTTGGGCGCAGATCGCGAAGGGCACGGGCGTCGGCCCCATACCCGCGTCCGCTTTGCTGGTTCAGGCGATCCAGGACGCGGTCGCCCATCTTTCCGCCTGCGGCAACGCGGACGATCCCGCCCGGCAGACCGCGCTGATGACCGACGAGATGGCGGGCCGGTTCCTGCGCGACCGCGGCCTGACCGGCGCCCGGCTGAACGACGTCCTCGCCGTGCCGGCGGTTCCTCGACCCGGGCAGAGCTGGCTGGAGATCGGCGAGATCACGGACGTGCTCAATCTCGGCGACGGCCTCGCGAGCGCCGTCGTCACCCGCCCCGCGCCGATCGCCGACGCGCCGCCGTGGCAGGAGGTCCAGGTCTACGCGAGGCGGGAAGAGCGGTGGCTGCTGCACACCGTCCTCGTGATGAGGTTCCCCGCCGATCCGGGCACGATCGTCCTGCGCGGCTTCGAGTGCTACGGCTTGACGCCGCAGACCTTCGGCACGAATCTCTGCCACGAGGCCGTCTTCGACGGGCCCTGGTCCCTCTCGCTGACCTCGGACGACGGCAAGACCACGCGCTTTCTCGCCGCCCCGGACGCCAGATTCCCCGAGGACGGCGTCGCGGCGTGGGACAAGCTCCCGCCCGGCGGCTACACCATGGATCTGAGCGGACTGCGCCGCGTCGGCTCGCGGGCCATCGTCTTCGGAGCCGAGCAGGACAGGTCCGATCCCCTCCAGCTTCGGATCATCCTCTCGGGGCGGACGCCGTACGAGGTGGTCGACGTCTACAAGTTCAACACAGGATTAAGCCAGGCGGTTGGTACGTTCGTGGACCGGGTTAAGACACGACACTTCTGTCCGACCTGTCCGCCGTGTCACGTCTGTGATTCCGGCCGCGCGATATGCGTTTACACCTGCCCGCAGTGTTCGGCGTGCGTGACCCGCATCGTGCAATCAACGGGGGAGATGATTTCAGTCTGCGAGAACGGCTGCTCCGCATCGCAATGCATCTGCCAGCACGACCGGTGCTGTCGACCCCAGGGCGCGTCCTGCATGCATGGCTCCGACTGTTGCAACAGCTACTGCGTCCACGGAATCTGCTCCTGCATTGGCC
>JBPCRG010000455.1:0-4119 GCA_050997095.1 Thermomicrobiales bacterium
CGGGACAGCAGCGATTCGCGCCCGGTGACCGCCTGTTCATCGGGATTGCGCGGAAGGCTCCCGAGGGTTCGTCACGGGGGCTGCCGCGGGACCGACGATGGGTTCGGAGACGTTGATCGCAGGCGCGATCGCCTCCCGTCGGGGCAGTTCCGCCGCCTGCGTCGTCTCGCCCTCATCGAACAGATGCGCCCAGCACGGCGGATCGCCCCCGCATGGTTCGTCGTCGCTCATGGTCGGAACTCCGATGCACATTCGAATCGGTGGCCGTCCACCTCGATGCGGCATCCGTTTTCAGCGGTCACACCGCGCCAATTGTCGATCACCCGTTGTTCATCGTTGGAGCGACGCGGACCCATTCCGCCGAGAGGCAGCCATTGTCGACGACGAGGCCGACGCCGCCCAGAATCTTGGGCGGCGTCCGTCGGTTCCGGAACAGGGGCTCTGTCTTACAGCCTCCGGATCGTCTCCAGGACGTCGCGGCGGGCGATGCGGTTGACGATCTGGCCGGCGACGGCGACGGAGGCGACGGTGACGCCGACGACGAGGGCGAGGTAGGGCCAGGGGACGGTCATGGCCAGGGGAGGGGGGTCGAAGACGTGGGTGAGCAGCTTGGTGAGCACCTGGGCGACGCCCCAGCCCAGGGCGAGGCCGCCGAGCAGGCCGCCGGTCAGGATCAGGCCCGCCTCGCTCCAGACGAACGACGCGAGTTGACGCGGCTTCGCGCTCAGCGCGGAGGCGATCGCCAAGGTCCGCCGCCGCTCCTCGAGGCCAAGGGCCAGCACCAACCCCGCGCCGGTCGCGGCCAGGGCGAGCGCGAAGATGAGCTCGATCCGGGTCAGGCCGCGCAGGCTGACGGAGGTCAGCCCGGAGTCGATCAGCCGCTGCTGCTCGCCGATGTCGCGGGTCGTCGCGCCCGAGGCGGGGCCGAGCGTCGTCCGGACCGCGGCGGCGACGGCCGCCGGATCGCTTCCGGACGACGTCTTGATCAACAGCCCCTGCACGGACGCATTCCCGGTCTGCGCGGCGACGTAGGCGTCGTTGGCGACGAGGAACGAGTCTTTCGGCGCGGTCGGGAACTCGCGGGCGGAGCCGACGTAGCGGAACTGGACCACATGGTACTGGCCGTCGGCGGCGCTTTGCAGGCGCAGCCGGATCGGGTCGTTCAGATGCAGTTGGAAGTCGCTGACCGTCTCCGGCGAGACGAGCACGCCGTCCGGCGTCTGCGCGAGTTGCGCCATCGCGTCGTTGGCGCTGTCGCCGACGAAGAAGGCGTCGGAGAGGCGCGCCGCGCGCATGATGGTGGCGGGGTTGACGCCGAAGAGATCCTGGAGGTCGGCGCCCACGTAGGCGTAGCGATGCTGGAGCGTCTCGACGGCGGCGACGCCGGGCGCCGCGGCGATCGACGCCTGCCGCCCGTTCAGGTCGGCGGCGGGACCGCCGAGGACGACGACGTCGCCCCCGTTCGAGAGCTCGGCGTCGACCCGCGCCTGCGCCTGGTAGGTGGCGTTGAAGAGCGAGGTCGAGGCGGCGAAGGCGACGGCCAGGAGCACCAGCGCGAGCCCGGTCGCCACGCGCCCCCGCTGGCGGCTCATCGCCCCGCCGATCAGGGGCGAGAGGCGATGGCCGATCGGGCGGATCAACGGGGCGATGAGCCGACCGTCCCGCGCCAGCGCGAGGCGGGTCAGGCGCACCGCCAGCAGCGCCGCGCCGATCCAGAGCAGGAGCGGGGCGAGGAACGAGGTGTAGGAGACGGAGACCGAGGGCACGCCCTCGGGGGCCAGCACGATCTTGTAGCCGCCGCGCGCGGCCTGCCAGTAGACGATCGCGGAGATGGCGAGCAGCGCGAGATCGAGGCCGATCCGCTCCCACCAGAATGGGCCGCGCCGCTGCACGACGCTGCGCGAGGCGTTGACGCGCTCGTTCCGGCCGGAGCGCCAGGCCGGGATGAGCAGCATCGCGAACGAGAACGCCAACCCGCAGCCGACGGAGAGCGCGGCCCACAGCAGCGACGTCGCCGTCGTCTCGCCGAAGCCCCAGCGCCCGAAGTTCGAGCGCACCGCCAGCGAGCCGAGGCCGAGGCCGAGCAGGGAGCCGATCAGCCCGATGATCGCCGCTTCGACCGCGACGAGCCGCAGGACGATTGAAGGCGACGCCCCGCGCAGACGGAGCAATGCCTGATCGCGGCGGCGCGCCGTGGCGCCCGAGGCGACGACGACCAGCGTCGCCAGCGCCGCGAGCAGCGCGCCCGGCAGGCCGAGGAAGAGGAAGAGCACCCGGGCGTAGAGCGCGTCGCCGCGGGCGGCGTCGAGCCGGGCGGCGAGGTTGTCGCCGATCACGGCGGAGCCCGCCATCCGCGATTCGTAGTTCCGGGCCAGCCCGCCGACCTGGATGAACGCCTTCTCCGGCGACGCGGGGAGGTCGTGCGGCACGGTCGCGTGCAACTGCACGCGCAGGGCGTTGGGATCCGTCTGCGCCACGGGATCGAAGAGGGCGTGCCACTGGTCGATCGGCAGAAGGAGCACGTTGTCCGGCGGGGCGGTCGGGGCGGAGCCGGCGGGGGCGCCGATGGTCTGGAAGAAGGAGTCGGCCAGCGGCAGATCGACCACCGCGCCGACGGTCACCTCGACCGGAGGCAGCCCCGGGCGCTTGATCGAGATCACGGTCCCCGGGACGGCGTGCAGGTTGGCGGCGGTCTGCTGCGCGAGCAGGACGCCCCCGGCGCCGTCGCCGACGAGACTGCGGATCACCGCGGGGAAGGCGTCGCGGTACCCCGCGCCCAGACCCACCACCTTTCCGGTGCCGGTCGATTGGACCGTGCCGCCGGTCGCCGCCTCGAAGCCGAGGGTGTCGAAGTAGCCGACCTGCGCCACGTTCGTCGCGCCCGGGCTTTTCGCAAGCTCCGCGGCGGCGGCGGCGGGATCGGCCCCGTTCGCGAGTTGGATCTGCCAGTCGACCGCGACCCCGGCGATCGCCTGGCGCGTCATCGTGGCTTCGGTGGAGGCGAAGAAGCCGCCGAGCGTGGCGAGCAGCGCGACCGCCACGGCGACGCCGGCGACGGTCGCCGCCAGACGGGCGGACTGGCGGCGGCGGAGGCCGCGCGCCCAGGCGGCGATGAGCGGATCCATGATCTCCTCGATTCAAACTACGCCGTCGCCGGCCCGAAGGTCAGCAGAGGCAGGTTGGCGGCAAATGGAGATGAGGCGGGATTCGGCCCGGTCGTGAGCCGACCCTCGCGCATGACCCAGACGACCGCGAAGCGTTCCGCGACCCGGGAATCGTGGGTGGAGACGACGATCGCGATGCCCCACTCCTCGGCGAGCCTGAGCAGGGTCTTGAGCACGGACGCGCCGGTCGTGGAATCCAGCTGGCCGGTCGGTTCGTCGGCGAGGATGAAGGCCGGCCGGATCGCGATCGCGCGGGCGATCGCGACGCGCTGGGCCTGCCCGCCGGAGATCTCCTCCGGCAGCTTGTCGCGGAGCGCGATGACGTCGAAGGCGTCCAGGGCGGCGTCGGCCGCGGCGGTCGCGGCCCGCGCATCCTGGCCGGAAAGCACAAGCGGCAGGCGCACGTTGTCGATGACGGAGAGGGGGGCGAGCAGGCTCGGGCCTTGGAAGACGTTGACGACCTGCGTCGGGCGGAGCTCGCCGATCCCGCCGAGCGCGGGCCAGGCGATCGTGCCGGAGGTGGGCAGGTCGAGCCCGCCGAGCAGGTGGAGGAAGGTGGACTTGCCGCTGCCGCTCGGCCCGGTCAGCGCGATCCTGTCGCCGCGATGGATCACGCACGAGGCGTCGTGCAGCGCATTCATCGCCGCGGCCCCGTCGCCGAAGCGGCGGGCGACGCGTTCCGCGATCGCGATCGGGTCATTCATCGAAGATTCTCCCGTCGACGATGTGGATCACCCGGTCGGCCGCGGCGGCGACCACGGGGCTGTGGGTGACCACGAGGGTGGCGCCGTCGGCGCGGGACCGCGCGGCGAGCAGATCGAGGACGCGCCGCTCGTTCTCCGCGTCGACCTCGCCGGTCGGTTCGTCGGCGAGCAGGATCGCCGGGTCGTTCACGAGCGCCAGGGCAAGCCCGGCCCGGGCGAGCTCGCCGCCGGAGAGTTGCGAGGGGTAGGCG
>JBPCRG010000473.1:0-9010 GCA_050997095.1 Thermomicrobiales bacterium
GTCATCTCGATCTCGGACGTCTCTCGGCTCTCGTTGGGCGTCATCTGGGGCTCCTCATTCGGGTGAACGGCATGGGTGGACGGGTTGCGGGCGGCGACGACGAGATTCTTCCTGCGTCAGAATGGCATGCGTTGCGCGCCTCCTCCATCGGTATCCCAAGTGTTCCGACCATATGCAGTCGTCGGGCGTGTGAAGACCGACGAGATTCTTCGTGCCTCAGCAATCTGTGCATCGTCATGTGTCACCGCCTGAACCGACGACGGTTCTCGCTTCGCTCGAAGAGATTCCTGGACCCCGCGACTCCGCCTGAGGGCTCCGCTCGGAATGACGGCAAGGTGAGCCGCAGCGCCGTCGGCTCATCGGATGCGCGGGTCGAGCGCGTCCCGGAGGCCGTCGCCGAAGAGGTTGAAGGCGAGCACGGTGAAGAGGATCGCCAGCCCTGGAAAGATGCCCAGCCAGGGGCTGTCGCGCAGGAACTCGTGCCCCGACTTGAGCATCACGCCCCAATCCGCGTCAGGCGGCTGCGTGCCGAGGCCGATGAAGCTCAGGCCGGCCGCGTAGATGATCGCCTGGCCGATCGCGAGCGTCGCCTGGACGATGATCGGGGCCCAGGCGTTGCGCAGGATGTGCCGGGTCATGATCTGGAAGTCGGGCTGGCCGATCGCCCGGGAGGCTTCGACATACTCCCGCTCCTTGATCGAGAGCACGGAGGCGCGGACGATCCGGGCGAACGCTGGAACGTAGATGATCGCGACCGCGATGATCACGTTGTTGATCCCCGGCCCCAGGATCGCGACGATCCCGATCGCGAGCAGAAGCCACGGGAAGGCGAGCAGGATGTCGACGACCCGCATCGTGATCTGGTCGGTCATGCCGCCGTAGTAGCCGGCGGCGAGACCGGCCGCGACGCCGAAGAGGAGGGCGGCCGCGACCGGCAGGAGGCCGACCCGAAGCGCGACCCTGCTCCCGTAGATCACGCGGCTGAGCGTGTCCCGGCCGAACTCGTCGGTGCCCATCGGATGCGCGCGGCTCGGCCCCTGCAGCTTGTCGATGAAGGACTGGTCGCTCGGAGAATGGGGGGCGAGCTGCGGGGCGAAGAGCGCGATCAGCAGCAGCAGCGCGATCACGACCAACCCGGCGATGGCCGCCCTGTCCTGGCGCATCCGGAGCAGCGCGTCGATCCAGAGACCGCGCTGACGCCGCGCCGCCTGCCCGAAGGGATCGGCCGCGGCCGCGGCCTGGGCGGCGCCGGGAGTGGCGCGTTCGACGATCGCATGCTCGTTCAACACAGCGGCGACTCCGTCATCCGTAATGGATCCGGGGATCGAGGAAGGCGTAGATCAGATCCACCAGCAGATTGATCAGCACGAAGAGCACGGCGACGATCAGGACGGTCGCCTGGATGACCGGGTAGTCCCGCGCGCCGATCGCGGTCACGACATAACGTCCGACGCCCGGCCGCGCGAAGACCGTCTCGGTCAGGAACGCTCCGGAGAGCAAGCCGCCGAACTGGAGGCCGATCACGGTGACCACGGGAATCAGCGCGTTCTTCAGCGCGTGGCGGACGATCACCGCCCGCTCGACCAGCCCTTTCGCGCGGGCGGTGCGCAGATACTCCTGGCCCAAGACCTCCAGCATCGACGAGCGCGCCATCCGGGCGATGATCGCCACCGGGATCGTGGAGAGGACGATCGTCGGCAGGGCCAGGTAGTGGACGCTGGAGCGGAAGGCGGGCCAGTTGCCGGTGAGCACGCTGTCGGTGACGTAGCCGTAGGTGAGGTGGCGCAGGGGGATGTGGCTGTCCATGATCCCGGCGATCGGAAAGAGCCCGAGCCGGAAGCTGAGCAGGTAGATCAGCACGATCCCGGACCAGTAGACCGGCGTGCTGATCCCGATCAGGGCGAAGATCATCGAGCCATAGTCGACGGCGGTGTTGCGGCGGGTGGCCGCGATCACGCCGAGCGGAATGCCCGCCGCCAGCGCGACCAGCAGCGCGGCCAGGCTCAACTCGATCGTCGCCCCGAAGTACTGGTGCAGTTCCTTCCAGACCGGCTGGTGGGTGCGCAGCGACCTGCCGAAGTTCAGCGTCACCGCCGACTTGATGAAGAGGGCGTACTGCATCGTGATCGGCCGGTCCAGCCCGTATTCCTTCCGGATCTCCGCCATCTGGGTGACGGTCGCTTTCTCCCCGGCGAGCGCGACCGCGGGATCGCCGGGGATGGCCTGGAGCAGGAAGAAGACCGCCGTGAAGATCCCGACCAGCGTCGGCACGACCAGCACGAGCCGGCGAAGGACGTAGCGAAGCACGTTCCCCTCCTGCGCGAGGGCGGATTCCAAAAAGGATCGAGCCGCCGCCGCAGCCGCCGTAAGGGAGGGTCCCGTGTCCTCCCATGGCCCGGAGGGCCATACCCTCGTTCACGGTTCGCGCATCGCGGTTCTGGAACGAGATGTCGCCCTTCGGGCGAGGGAGGGCACGGGACCCTCCCCGACGACGACGATGCGATGCGACGGCGGCGACGGGACGCGGCAACGGCGACGGGGAGCCGCGTCAGCTCTTGGTGACCGCTGCGAGGTAGTAGATGTAGGTCGGCTGCAGGGTCAGGTTCTTGACGTTGGCGCGGGCGACGAGTTGATGCTTCTGGTAGCCGAGGAAGACCCACGGGGCGTCGTCGACGATCAGCTGCTCCGCCTGGTGGTAGATCGCCTTGCGCTGGGTCTGGTCGGTGATCGCCTGGGCGTCGGTCAGCAGCTTCTCGACGTCGGGGTTGTCGTAGCCGCTGGTGTTGGAGCCGCCCTGGTTCGCCTTGCCGAGCAGCGAGTAGAGGAAATTGTCGGGATCGCCGTTGTCGCCCTGCCAGCCGTCGAGCGAGACCTGGAACTTGTCGGCCCGGCGGTCGGTCTTGTATTGGGTCCATTCCTCGGTCTGGATGTCGGCTTCGACCCCGACCTTCTTCCAATACTCCTGGATCGCCGTGCCGAGGCGGTCCGCCGCGGGGTTGTAGCCGCGCGCGATGGTGTAGACCATGAAGGTGAACTTGAGCGGCTTGTCCGCGCCGTACCCCGCGGTCGCGAGCAGCGCCTTCGCCTTCTCCACGTCGTAGGCGTAGCCCTTGAGGTCCGGGTTGTAGGCCCAGTCGCTCGGCGGCAGCACCCCTCCGGCCACGGTCATCGCGCCCTCGTAAAGACCTTTCGAGAGCTCATCCTTGTTGACCGCGTAGTTCAGCGCCTGGCGGACTTCCTTGCTGGTGAACGGGTCTTTCTTGACGTTGAACTCGATGTAGTTGGTGTTGAGCCCGGCGACGTCCAGCGTCTGCAGGTCCGCGTTGCCCTTCGTCTTGTTGACGTCGGCGGGCGAGAGGAACATCGCGATGTCGATCTCCCCGGCCTCGACCTGCTGGAGGCGGGTCGCGCTCTCGGGCGCGATCTTGAAGATCACCTTTTGCACGCCCGGCGCGCCGCCCCAGTATTTGGGATTTGCCGCCACGGTCAGCTGGCTGTCGCGCACCCAGTCGTCCGGCTTGACCAGCATGAAGGGGCCGGTGCCGGAGGGGTTGACGCCCACGTCGAGCCCGTACTTCTCGATCGCGGTCGGGCTGATGATGCCGAAGATCGGGATCGCGAGATTGGCGAGCAGCGGCGAGTAGGGCTTGGGCAGGGTGAAGACCACGGTGGCGTCGTCGGTCTTCGCGACCGTGGAGACGAGCCCGGTCAGGAAGCCCTCCATGTAGGGCATCTTCGTCGCGTCGAACTGCGAGCCGGGCGCGCCCTTCTTGATCGAGTCGTACCACCGCACGACCGCGTCGGCGTTGAAGGCGGCTCCGTCGTGGAAGGTTACGCCCTGGCGAAGCTTGAACGTGTACGTCAGACCGTCCGGCGAGATCGTCCAGGACTCGGCCAGCCCCGGCCGGATCGTCGCCGCGCCCAGATCGTAGAGCACCAGGCAGTCGTAGATGTTCGCGCAGGCGTGGTAGGCCTCCTGGGTGTTGATCTGGCGCGGATCGAGGAAGTCGGCGTCGGTCGCCATCCCGAAGAGGAGGGTGGAGGCGTCCTGGAACCGGCTGCCCGGCGCGCTGGACGTCGCGTGCCCTCCCGCCGCCGCCCCGAATGGCAGACCCGCCCCGGCCAGCGCGGCGACGCCGGCCGCCGCGCCGGTCCGCTTCAGCAGCTCGCGCCGATCGAGCCGCCCGGTCGCCCGGGTCGAACGATCCTGTCTCGACATCGCTCATCTCCTTCGTGATTGCGGCCGTCCCGCTTCCGCGGGGACCATCGACGAACGACGGACGATGCAGGCGCGCGACCTCCGCGACTCCCAGGATCCACAGGTCCGCCCTGCCGTTCTTGCTCTCGCCCGATTCCGGAAGTCTACCCACTCTCGCGCAGTCGTCAAACCGGGCCGGGCGGACCGATACCCGCCCGCGGACGCCCCGCGGGAGAGCGGGCGTCCCGGGGATCAGTCGAGCGCGCATGGGTGCGGGCGTCGGCCGCGCGTCCGGGAAGGGAGGACAGGGTTCACGCCTCCGGGTCGAAGGCCAACGCCCCCGCCAGACGCTCCAGGAACTCGGTCTCGTCGTCGCTCACGAGTTTCGCGCCCAGGCCGACGACCCCGCCGCTCTTCGCGGCCGTGGTGACCGAGGTCGCCGCGCCGTAGACCCAGCGCTTGTAGGCGGCGGTTTCCTCCGGAGCGGCCTTCTCGCCGAGGATGCGGGCCGCGCCGTCCGACTCGCTCAGCGCCAGATCCATCGCGGCGGTGCGCGCCTCCTCGTCGCGGAGTTTGATCGGCGCGTCGTCCGGGCCGACGCCCTCCGTCGCCATCTCGAGCAGCAGCGCCGCGATCAACGGGACGGTCAGGAGGTCTTTGCCGTCGGCGACCAGTTGGCGGGCGCCGACGATCGTCTCCTTGCCCGCGCTGCCGACGACGCCGTGGACGTCGCTGACGATCGTCGCCAGGATGATCTTGAACGGCAGCTCCCGGAGCAGGGTCCATTCCCCGTCGCTGTAGTCGGACCGTGATGACATGAACGCGTCCCTTTCGTGTGGCTCTGGGCCATGGGCGGTGAGCTTCGGGCGGCTGGCGGCCGGGCGACCAAGAGGGGCCGGTCGGGAGGCCGTGATTCCCGGCACAGGGTACACGGCTTGGGATCGGCGACGCCGGGGGAGGGTCAGCCGAGGGCGGCGTCGAGCGCGCCGAAGAGCGCGGCCAAGGTGGCGTAGGCCGCGGTGCCGGCGCGGAGCTCCACGGGAGGGATGCGGGCGAGGCTCTTGGCCAGCGCCAGCACGTCCGCGCGCAGGCGGTCGACGTCGAACGCGGGGGCGCCGTGGCCGTCGGCCAGGCGTTTTAAATTCGCGCGTTCCGGCTGCCCGCCGGTCGCGGCGTCGGCGATCGCGGCGAGCAGGGTGGCGAGTTCGTCGGCGCCCCGCCCAGCCCCGTCCTCGCGGCCTCCGGGCTGCGATTCGCGTGCGCTCCGAAGGTGAGCGATCGCGGACGCCGCCTCGCGGGGATCGTCCGGCACATGTCCGCTCTTCAGGGCGCGGGCGAGCTGGAGCGCCTCCTCGACCGGGAGATCGCCGGCGACGATGGCGTCCCGCAACGCCGACTGGTGGCCGGGCGACAGCCCCTGCAGCGCGCGGCTCTGCTTCTCGCTGATCCGGCCCGCGCGGATGTCGTCCTGGATCGATTCCGGCAGCTTCTCGGTGCCGAGGAGTTGAAACAGGCGGCTCCTCCGGATCCCGACCACCTGCGCGACCTGCTCCCACGGCGCGTCCTTGAGCTGCCCTTTGAGCGCCCGCAGCGCGGCGGCGCGGTCGATCGCGTTCAGATCATCGCGGACGATGTTCTCCATCAGTTGCTGGATCAGCCGGCGGTCGTGCGGGACGTCGCGGACGATCGCGGGGATGCTCGGCCGCTCCGCCTCGCGGCTCGCCCGCCAGCGCCGCTCGCCGTGGACGATCACGTAGACGTCGCGCTCCCGCTCGTAGCGGACCACGATCGGCTGCAGCACGCCCTCGATCCGGATGCTCGCGGCGAGCTCCTCCAGCTTGGCCTCGTCGAACGTGCGCCGGGGCTGGTCCGGATCCGCCTCGATCCGGTCCAGCCGGATCTCCTTCGCGGTCGGCAGGTCGCTGACGCCGACCGCCTGCGGCCGACTGTCGACGAAGAGCGCGTCGACCGTGAAGCGCCGGCGTCCGCCCGCTTTCGCGACCGCGACGGGGGGGCCGGAGAGTGATGCGTCAGGCATGGGCGGTCTCCTCGACGGCGGGCAGGATCGGCGCGGCGGGCGGGGCGGGGGACGGATCGGGAGCGGTTCGCCGCTCAGTCGGCCCGGGTTTCGGCGGCTTGGCCGCACCCGCCGCCACGATCCAGGCGCCGACGTCCCGGTACGCGGTCGCCACGCTTGAGCGGGGCATGTATTGAAGGACGCTCGTCCGTTCCGCGGCCGATTCGGCGCTTTTCACCGACAGCGGAATCGCGGGCAGAAGCGCCATCTGCGGGAACTCGTGCGCGAGCGCCGCGAGCATGTCGGCGGCGAGACGGGACGAGTGGTGGACTTTGGTCGGGAGAAAGCCGAGCACCCGCAGGTCCGGATTGAGCCGCCGCACCTTGTCGATCGTCTGGAACAAACGCCTCAGCACCATCAGCGACAGCGGATGCGGCTCGATCGGGATCACCAGCTCGTGGCTGGCGACCAGGATGTTGATCGAGATCACGTTCAGCGCGGGCGGCGAGTCGATCAGCACATAGTCGTAGGCCGAGAGTTCCGCCGCGGCGAAGCGGTAGGCCAGTTGGCGCTCGCGCTCCAGCACGTTGAGCAGCTCGAGCTCCGCCGCGGCGAGGTCGGGGTGGGAGGGGATCAGGCTGACGCCCGGGACGCCCGTGCCGACGACGACGGACTCGACCGGCATATGCTCCTCGAGCAGCAGGTCGTAGACCGAGACGTCGAGGGCGCCGATGTCGATCCCGGTCGTCATCGTCAGGCTCGCCTGCGGGTCGAGGTCGATCGCGAGCACGCGGTCGCCGCGCTCGGCAAGCGCCGCCGCCACGTTCAGGGTGCTCGTGGTTTTCGCGGTGCCGCCTTTTTGGTTGAAGAAGGCGATGATGCGGGTCATCTGTCGGTCGCCCCTCGAGCCAACGGGTCCACCGCTAGAATGCGCGCGGACAAGAGTGTACGTACGGTCGCCAAGAGCATACCATGCCCGTTGACCGACGGGCAAGGGAGTGTTGCAGGGTGCAGGCTGCGCGTTCCTCGACGCATGCCCAATCGCGTTCGTTCGGCATGTTTGAGCAGTGTCGGACGTCGCATGGGTTCTTCGCGTGCCGCTCAGGGTTTCAAGCGGTCCAGACCGCCTCAATGGGAGCCGGGCGGCCGCGGCTCTGTGCGACATGGTCGCGTTCCCAAGCGATGAAGCTGATCAGCTCCGCGTTCGTTTTCTGGCGTGTCACCCGTTTCTTCAGTATTCTTGAGTTTATGGGTGACACGACGAGGTCCGGCCCCAATCTTTCGGCGCTTTTTGAGCTCGCTGTAGGACAACACGGCTATTTCACCACCGTTCAGGCGCACGCCAGCGGCATTGAGGACAACCTGCTCGCCTACCATGTTCGGACCGGTCGGTTCTTGCGGGCGCATCGTGGAGTCTACCGGCTGCGGGACTACCCTCCCTTTCCACATGAAGACGTCGTCTCTGCTTGGCTGGCGGTTGGAAAGGACGTGTCCGTCGTCTCGCACGAGAGCGCGCTCGATTTGCTCGGGCTCAGCGACGTGATTCCGACGGCGATCCACTTCAGCGTTCCCCGATCGCGGCGAAACCTGCCCCGACTCCCACGAGTCACGATTCACACCACCACCCGCCCGTTTGGACCGGCCGACCTTGCCGTCCGCGACGGCATCCGGCTCACCTCGCCGGCACGGACGATCGTCGACGCCGCGGAAGCGGGCACCGCGCCCGAACAGATTGAGCTCGCCATCCACCAAGCGATCGATCGCGCTCTGACGACTGCGTCCCGGTTGGAACAGATGGCCGGGGACAGGAACCTGCGAGTTCGGAACCTTGTCCACCGGGCCTTGGAACCCGTCATTCTGTGAAGTACGCGACAGCCGCAGCCTTCCGCACGGCTCTTGACGCGAGATTTCGGGCCGAGGCCGATCGGATCGATGTCCCGGTCGACCGTCTGCGCAAGCTCGTCGTTTTCGACCGCCTGCTAGCCCGACTGCTTGCCGTCGCACCTCAACGATGGGTCGTCAAGGGAGGTGTCGCCCTCGAATTGCGTTTCGGCGACCGGGCCCGGACCACCAAGGATCTCGATCTGCTCCGGGAGCCGGGCGAGGACGCTGCCATCGACGATCTGGTCGCCGCGCAAGAGCTGGATCTGGGCGATTTTTTCGTCTTCGTGATCGACCGGCCGCAGCGTTCGACAATCGTCAGAAACGACGTGGCCGTCGGCTTTCACGTCCGCGTGGATCTCGATGGAAGAATCTTCGATGAGGTGACGATCGATGTCGGCATCGGCGGCTGGCTGGACTTGAGTCCGGAGCGAATCGATGGGACCGGCCTCTTGAGCTTCGCCCAGATCGAACAAATCTTGGTGCCGGCGATTCCGCTCGGTCGGCACGTGGCCGAGAAGCTGCATGCCTACACCCGCACCTATGGAATGGGCCGCCCGAGTTCGCGACCGAAGGACCTGATCGACCTCATCTTGATTTGCTCCACCACCACCTTTTTGGCGGGGGAACTGGGCGACGATATCTCGGCGGTGTTTCGTGCGCGCGCAACCCACGCCATTCCCCTTGCTCTGCCGATCCCACCCGCGGAGTGGCGATCGGCCTTCGCCGTCATGGCGTCCACCGTCGCGATCGATTCGGATGTGAATGGCGGGCATCGGCTCGCGGCGGCGTTTCTTGATCCGGTGCTGGGTCAGACTGCGATGTGGGGAGCGCGCTGGGACGTCTTGAACAACAGTTGGGTCAAGCCCGGTGGATGATCGAGCGTCATCATGCAGCGCCGCGTCGGGTTGAAA
>JBPCRG010000498.1:0-2546 GCA_050997095.1 Thermomicrobiales bacterium
GGACCGGCTGTGCGGACGGAGCGGACCGCCGCCCACCGGGCGACGTCGGACGACCCGATTGGAGCGGCCAGGGACTCGTCGCCTCGCAGTATGCCGCGAACGCGCGGTCGGGCGCGCCGCCGCTCCGCACGGCGGCAGCGGGTAGACTTCGGGCGCGTCGCCGGGGGCGGCGCGTCTCTCGTGTCGCGTCGGATCGACCGGCGCGGATCGGCGGCGGGAAGGACCACGATGACCGGGTTGGATATCGACGCGCTCAAGCGCGCCATTCGCGACGTCCCCGATTTCCCGCAGCCGGGCATCCTCTTCCGCGACATCACGCCGCTGCTGGCCGACGGACCGGCGTTCGCCTCCGTGGTCGAGGCGATGGCCGAGCCCTTCCGCGGGATCTCCCACGTCGTCGCGATCGAGAGCCGCGGCTTCATCATCGGTGCGCCGGTCGCGTTCACCCTCGGCGCCGGACTGGTGCCGGTGCGCAAGGTCGGCCGCCTGCCGGGGACGACGCTGCGGGAGGACTACGGCCTCGAATACGGAACGAACACGGTGGAGATCCAGACCGGCGCGATCAAGCCCGGCGAGCGCGTGCTGATCGTGGACGACGTGCTCGCCACCGGCGGCACGGTGCGGGCCGCGGCCAACCTCGTCGAGCGGCTGGGGGCGACGGTCGCGGGGATCACCCTGCTGATCGAGCTGTCTTTTCTGGACGGACGCGCGCTGCTGCCCGGCCACGACGTGCGCAGCCTGATCGTCTACTGACGGCTCGCGCCCGCCCCGAACGCGTTCAGGAGGACCTCGGCTCCGCGGACGCGAGTTCGATCCGGGACCGGTTGATCAATGCGGTCGGCACGGCGATCGGCGCCCCGGCGCGGGACGTCAGCGTCACCTGCGCGTCCGTGAGCGCGACGAAGGGCTCGGAGCCCTCCAGCACCTGCACGGCCGGGTCCAGCTTTCCGCCGATCATGATGTCGCCGACGACGAAGAACGCGGGGATCAGCACGCCGACGCGGAACGGCGTCTTGGCGACGAAGTTCGCGATCCGCTGGTGCGGGGCGCGGATCGGCTCAGCCAGGATCAGAAGCCCCTGGATCACGCTTTTGCGCACGGTCACGCTGTCGAACGTGGCGATGCTCTCGTCGAGGCGCTCCGAGCGGTTGATGCGGACGTGCGACAGGGTCAGGTGGTTGGAGAGCGAGTCGTTGAGGACGTCGCTGACGCGGCGGGAGCCGATCTCGATGTCGGCCACCAGCATGTGCCGCTCGGTGAAGGCGATCACCTTCGCCAGGGAGAGTGAGGAGGTCATCGGTCGGAGGAGCATCCTTGCACGAGTGCCAAGGGCCGCGGGCGGGCGTGCTCCGGGGTGGATGCATCCACCGGGATCGACGCGGGAGACGCCCTCCCCTCCGGGGTATGCCCTCCGCCGATTCCGTCAAGGGATCGGGCGCGGCCAGAGGTCACGTTGCGGATCGGGAGGGCGGGCTCGGGCGGCGCGCAAGGAAACGGGCCGGGGAGGCGCACCGCCTCCCCGGCCCGGTGATGTTCGCGGCCCCCTAGTCGAGGATGGAGACCTGCTCGGCGCGGGGGCCCTTGGCCCCGTCGCCCATGCGGAACTCGACGCGGTTGCCTTCGCGCAGCCCGTCGTATCCGACGGCCGAGCGGTGGACGAAGATGTCGGGCGAGCCGTCGTCGGGAGAGATGAATCCGAACCCCTTGACGGAGTCGTAGCGTTTGACCGCTCCGGTCATCACCGGCATGTTGGAGACGTCGACATCCGACTGGTAGTCGCCGCCGGACCGTGGGGAGCCGAAGGAGCTCTTGCGCGGGGCGGGATCGGTGTTGCGCTCAAGAACCGAGACGGTGACGGCGGCGGGACCCTTCTGGCCGCTTCCGGCCTCGAACTCCACCTTGTCGCCCTCGCCCAGCATTTCGCTGCCCAGCGCGGACCGATGCACGAAGAGGTCGGGACCGCCCTCGTCCCGCTCGATGAAACCGAAACCCTTCTCAGGGTCATACCATTTGACGACGCCAGTTGCCACGGTCTGCTCCGCACTGCTACAACGAAAAAAACAACGATCCGACTCGCGACCGCCGCTTCTTCCGTCTCACGCCGAAGGTGTCGCCGTGCCTACGGGAAGGCCTGCTCTTTGTCGCCCGCAAATCATACAGGCTTCGATTTTCCGCATCCGTGCGGTACACTACGAAGGTTTGGCCAGGTCATTTCGATTCAGGACGGATGAGCATCATGAGCGAGCGAACAGGCGGGGCGCCGCCGAGCGGCGGTCCGGGGGGCGATCGGACCTCCCGCTTCGGTCCGGGTCCGGGCGGCCCGGGTGGACCCGGCGGAGACCGTGGCGAGCGCGGCGAGCGGCCCCGCGGGCGTTTCGGGCGCGGCGGCGCGCGCGGCCCGGCCCGGCGCAAGCAGCCAATCTTCGCCGACAACGAGGTCGTCGACTACAAGGACATCTCGCGGCTTCGGCTGGCGATCGACGAGCGCGGCAAGATTTTGCCGCGGCGCAAGACCCACTGCTCGGCGCACATCCAGCGCGAGCTGA